>JAGXGS010000015.1 GCA_024636585.1 Thiogranum sp.
ATATGGAAAGGCCGCAGTTGTACCAGGTGCGGTGCATTGCGCAACAGACGCCGGCGTTCCACCAGGCACTCGCGCACCAGTTGCAGCTGACCGCTTTCCAGGTAGCGCAGACCGCCGTGGATCAGACTGGAGGATTTACCTGATGTGCCCTGCGCCGCTTCGCTGTACTGTTCCAGCACCAGGGTACGGTAGCCGTTCGCGGCCGCAGCCTGCGCAACCGCAGCGCCATGAATGCCGGCGCCGATGACAACCACGTCATAGTCCATGCCGGCAGGCGCTCCCGGCAAGCAGGGGATGCTGCAGCATGGCGCCGATATCGGCGGTCTCGATCAGCGTGACGCCCTGCGCCGCCCACGCCATCGCCTGTTGCGGATCGACGATGTCATACAGCATCCACTGCCAGCGGCCCGGCCAGGGCTGCCATTGCGATGACAGTTTGTTTTCATTACAGATCAGGAAGTCAGGCTGCAGTGTCTGCGCCTGTTGACGGTGCCTCTCGTCATAACGTGACAGGACCCAGCCGGTTTCGACGCGGCTGCGTTGCTTTGCAAACGCGATGGCAGCATGACTGAAGGAAATCAGCACGCACTGGTCGCGGAACGGCTCGAGCTGAGCCAGCAGCGAATCCATCACGGGTTCCAGTCCCCAGTGGTCGAGGCTTTCGGCTTTTATCTCGACCATGGCGCGCGCCTGAGGAAAGCCTGCGAGCCAATCCAGTACTGCAGCGAGGCGGGGGGCCGTTGCACCGGCAAACCGATTACCGAAACGCTTCGGCTCATGGACACTGCACGCCGCCAGCGTCTGGCTGTCCAGGTCGAAAACGGAGCGTGCATCGCCGGCGGTACGCTGCAGATCGCTGTCGTGCAACAGCACGAATTGCCCATCCGCACAACGCTGCACGTCGAACTCCAGCCAACAGGCGCCGGCCTGCAGCGCAGCTTCGAGTCCCATCCGGGTATTTTCCGGGTAGCGCGCCAGATAGCCGCGGTGGCCGACCAGTTGTGGCGACTGTGGATCAGGCATGTTCCTGTGCAATTCGCCGTTGAAGTTGTTCAATGAAAATCCGGTAACGCGCCTGCAAGGCGTTATCGACACGCGGCTCGAATTGCTGGCCCGGGCCGTTTCGCTGCCAGTCTGCCGGGCGACCCGCCGCCAGCCAGGCAATACCACGCGCACTGGCTTCGCTGGATTCGCAACGTTGCACCGGACACTGGGTCAGATCCGCCAGCTTCCGACACAGCGCATCGACGCCGGACAGGCCACCGCTGACCTGCAGCCTCTGTACCGATTGCTTGCCACACGCCTGCTCGAGGTTGTACTGGATCAGGAACAGGATGCTTTCAGCGACAGCCGCTGCCCGTTCGCCAGCGCTGAACTGACCGGTGTCATTCACAAATGCCGGCGCCGACCGCTGCTGCCACCAGGGCGAGCCCAGCCCGCCAACGGTATTCAGAAATACCGGCGGTGCGGCGATTTGCTCGAGCCAGTTATCGAGCTGACCCGTGCGGGTTTCGATTCCATACTGCTGGTGCAACCAGTCAAGTGCATTGCCAGCGCCGTTGACGGTGCCTTCAAGGACATAGTCGCGACCTGCGGCATCTGCGGCATCGCTGTACACGATGCTGGACAGCAGGCCAGCCGGTGCGCCGGACTCATGCTGCGCGGTCAGCACGAATGCGCCGCTGCCCAGGTTGACCAGCGCGGTACCGGCCGGTGGTGCACCGGCTTCGAACCAGGCCGCGTTCTGATCGCCGGACACGGCAGTCACCGGAATGTCATGTTCCAGCAGGCGGCCATAGTTGCCGGTCACCGGCACACAGGCAGGAAGACTGGCGATCGGGATTTCGAACCAGTCACACAGCGGCTGCGACCAGTCCAGGTGATCGATGTCCAGCAGCTGCATGCGCTGCGCATTGGCGTGATCGATAACGAAAGGCTCCGGGTCGACAAGATGGTTGAGCAGAAAGCTGGCCAGCGGGCCGGTGCGCAGGTCCTCGTCATCACCGTAGCGACGCCGCAGGTGGTGCAGCTTGCTGGCTCCGTAATGCGCCGACAGCGGCAGGCCCGACAGCCGCCTGATCGTCTCGCTGTGCGCGGCCAGCCGTTCGATTGTGCGCGCGCCGCGCGTATCCTGCCAGTTGATCGCCGTGCTCAGCGCCGTGCCGTCGGGGCGCCAGGCAAGTACCGTGGAGCGCTGGGTCGTGATTCCGCAGCAGCGTACTGCGCGACGTTGGGCGGCCGATAGCTGCGCCAGGACTTCCCGCACAGCAATCCGCACGGAATCTATAATCAGCGCTGCATCCTGCTCGATCCGGCCTGGTTCCGCATGCCGCAGCGGCACTGGAATCAGGTGCCGGGCAATGCTGCGTCCGTGTGAGTCGAACAGCAGGGCGCGACTGGCGTGGGTGCCCTGATCGATGGCCAGACTATAATTCATGTTCCTGGGCGCCCGCGTGGCACGCTTGAAGCTCCGGCAGTTGAGGAGTACAAGGATCAGGATACTGTTTTCACTGCGGAAAAAATACGGGCGACCCGATGAGCGAGCAGTTCGAACTGGATCCAAGGCTGGCAGCGGACAGCATCCTGATCGGCAGATTGCCGCTCAGTGTGTTGTTGCTTTTCAATGATGCGCGCTATCCCTGGTATGTCCTGGTGCCACAGCGTGCCGCCATCAGCGAGGTGTTTCAGCTGAGTGATGCGGACCAGCAGCAACTGTGGCGCGAATCGGCGATTCTGGCGCGTCACCTCATGCAGAGTTTTCACGCCGACAAGATCAATATCGGTGCGCTCGGCAACCTGGTGCCACAGCTGCACGTGCATCATGTCGCGCGATTCAGCAGCGATCCCGCCTGGCCCGGTCCGGTGTGGGGGCATAGCCCGGCGCAGCCATACGCCAAACAGGGTATCGGCGAACGCGTGGGTATGGCCTGCGACTGGTTCGGCAGTGATCTGCGGGTTTGACTGCGGCCCTGCCGATTAGAAAATCAGCTGCATGGTCAGCAGCATGACGACCAGAAACAGCACTGTCATGATGCTGCCGGCGCGCAGGAAATCCTTAACTTTGTAGCCGGCCGGTCCCATGATCAGGGCATTTACCTGGTGTGTCGGTATCAGGAATGAATTGGACGTGGCGATTGCCACGGTCAGCGCAAACACCGCCGGATTGATACCTTCAATACCGGCTGCAGAAGCCTGTAGCGCAATGTTTACAGCCAGCGGCACCAGTAATACGGTAGCGCCGACATTGGACATGACCAGGGTAAATGCAGTGGCAAGCACTGCGAGTACCGCCTGCAGCATCAATGGGCTCACATCGTTACCGACCAGTTCCAGCGTGTGCACCGCAATCCATTCGGCAGTGCCGCTCAATTCGACCGCAGCGCCAAGCGGAATCAGGCTGGCGAGCAGAAACACGGTCTTCCAGCTCACTGCCTGATAGGCTTCATCGATGCTGAGTACGCCGGTGACGATCATGCCCATGGCGCCCGTCAGCAGGGCTATGGACAGACGGACATCGGTAAACAGGATCATGCCGAGGGCAATCAGGAAAAACGTCAGCGCTGCGTTGACCTTGTGCGGGCGTAATTCTTCGTGCGGATATTCTGTGGTGACGATGACAAAATCCCGATCATGTTCCAGACGTGCCAGTTGATCCCAGGCAACGTGGCAGACCAGGGTATCGCCGCCCTGCAGCGGGATGTCTCGCACACCCTGGCCTTCGCGTACAGTTTCGCCCTGACGATGAATAGCCAGTACCGACACGCCGTAGGTTTTGCGCATCCAGATATCCCGGCAGGACTTGCCGACCTTCTGGGAGCTGGGCGGGATGACGATTTCCGCGATGCCGGCCCGGGTCGGAGTCAGTGCCCCCACCAGCACCTCGATGTCGGGGCTGATTTCCAGACGGTTGATTGCCGCGAACGACTCCAGTGCCTCATGCGAAGCCAGGATGCCCAGCACTGCGCCGGAACTGATTTCGAAATCACGACCCAGTCCGCCGGGTGCCAGGTAGACCTGATCGCGCCAGTACACTGCAACGATGCGTATCCGGTACTGGTGTTCGATGTCCTCGAGGGTTTTTCCGACAATCGGACTTTCCGCCGGCACGTGCAGCTCATTGATCCGGAACGACAGACCGTACACGCGATTCAGGTAATCGACAGTGCTTTCCGAACGGGTGAGGTCCTTGCCCTTGAGAGAAGGCAGCACGTATTTGCCGGCGAAGACAAAATAGATGATGCCGGTAAGCAGCAGGGCGAGCCCGATCGGCGTCACCGAGAACAGTCCAAAACTTTCCATTGGCGGCAGCCCGGCGGCGGTCAGCGTCAGGTTGGATGTGGCGATGAGATCATTCAGCAGAATCAGCGGGCTGGAGCCGATCAGAGTGACGGTGCCGCCGAGAATGGCGCAAAAACCCATCGGCATCAGCAGTCTCGAAAGTGACAGTCCGGTGCGCGCGGAAATGCGGCTGACCACCGGCAGGAACAGCGCGGCAGCGCCAACATTCTGCATAAAACTGGAGATGATCCCGACGGTGCCGGACACCAGAGGAATAATGCGTTTCTCGGTGGAGCCACCGAACCGAAGAATCTGCGTGGCAACCGTTCCCATCAGGCCGGTCTTGTCGAGACCTGCACCAATGATCATGACTGCGATGATCGACATTACGGCATTACTTGCGAATCCATCGAAAAGAGTATTCGGGTCGACCAGGGCCGGCACGAACGGGACCACCGTAGTCAGCCCCAGCAGCACCATGATCAGGATCGCGGCCACGTCGACACGTACGATTTCAGATACAAAAAGGAAAATCGTGAATGCAAGGAAACCCAGCACCCACATCATTTCTGTTGTGAGCTCCATTGTGGAGACGCTCCTATTCCGGAAGTGATCGGCGCAATCGGAAGATTGAAGTTTGACTGCGCGGACAAAAACAATAAAGCGGGTATTGTAATGATCGTGCCGGAGAAACTCCAGTATCCCGTCGGTGGAAGTGCAGGGACAGACGTACGGCAGGCGCCAAAAAACGGTGCTATGCTTGGTGGGAGGCGGGTCCACCCGGCCCGTTGAGATTGGAAACCAGGAGGTTGATTATGGCGGTTATGAATAAACCTGCGGATCCTGCGGGTACTTCAGAGAAATGGGCGCTGTCAGAGGCTCAGGTGGCTTCGAGTGCTGATCCGGCATTTCCGTGCGCACCGGAAGGATGGTCCAGGGCAGCGGCCGAGGCGATGGCCGGGGAGCAGGGCTTGACCATGACCGATGACCATTGGAACGAACTGCGCGCCCTTCAGGAATATTGTTTCCGTCACGAATGTTCCCACTACAGCGTCCGTGAGCTTCACGATGCGCTCGACGAAAGGTTCCACACACAAGGTGGCTACAAATATTTGTATAGCCTGTTTCCGGGTGGACCAATTGCCCAGGGTTGTCGTCTGGCGGGGCTGGAGCCGCCTGCCGGAGCGGTAGACAAGGGCTTCGGAAGCGTCGTCTAGGTCTAATCGGACACCCGCGATAACGCCGGTGCCACCGGGCCGGCGAATTTCCGAACACACAGCCGGAGTGTTTTATCCGGTTCCCAGATTGCCACCGTTCTGCACCAGCGCCTGTTCGTCCGGCGCTGGTGTGTGAGCCGGTTAGCATAAATCATCTTAGCTGTTTCAATTGCACTGGCGTTTACCACACAATACGCCTTCCGTTTGAGCAAGGTGAAAGTGTGCGACTTTATCGACCCAGGTCTATCCGGCGGCTGCTTCTGGTCGGCTTCGTGCTGGTGGTGGTGCCATTGATGGCGGCGCTTATCCATGCAGCCTACTCAGTGGAAAGGCTGGTCGCGCAGGGGCAACAGGCGTTGTTTGCGACAGTGCGCACTACCCAGGGCAGCCAGAAATTGCTCGAGGCCATCACCGCTATGGAGCGCAATGCGCGTCAGTCCCGGGTGCTGGGCGATGCCGAACTGTTGAACGTGTATCGGGATAATCATCAGAAATTCCTCGATATTGCGCAGTCGTTGTCGGCGCTGAATCTCTCGGCATTGCAGCGTCAGCGGCTGGCTCTGATCTCGAAGGTGGAGGCGCAGATCAACGATGTGCTGACTGCGGCGGCCGCGGAGCCGCCGAATGTCGAGAGTGCGCTGGAGAGTTTCGGGACCCTGGGGCAGGATGCAAGGCAATTGATGATCGACAGCGCGGCGCTGGTGGACCATGAGGTGAAGCGACTGGAGGCGCATGGAGTGCGTCTCCAGCGGAGCCTGATGCTGCAGGCAATGGCACTCATCCCGGGTGCGCTGATCCTGGGTGGCATTTTCTCGATAATGATTACCCGCCCGATTCGCCAGATGGATCAGGCTATTCGCCGGCTCGGTGACGGTGAATTTTCCGCGCCGGCGAAAATCGTCGGGCCGCGTGACCTCGAGCAGCTTGGCGAACGGCTTGACTGGATGCGCCGTCGTCTGCTGGAAGTGGAACAGGAAAAGAGTCGTTTTCTCCGGCACATTTCTCATGAACTAAAAACACCACTTACCGCGATCCGCGAAGGTTCCGAGCTGCTCACCGAAGAGGTGGTGGGCAGCCTGAACTCGCAGCAACGGGAAATCGCTGCCATTCTGCGCAGTAACAGTCTGCAACTGCAGAAATTGATCGAGAATCTGCTGGATTTCAATGTTGCGACCTCGCGGGCATCACAGCTGAAAATTGAAAGGGTGCTGTTGAACCGGCTGATAAAAGATGTGCTGGAGGATCATAAGGTTGCGGTGCTGGCTCGGCAGCTGGATCTGCAAGTATCGTTGCAGCGGGTGGAAATTGATGGTGATCGTGGCAAACTGCGCACCCTGATAGACAATCTGGTATCCAACGCCGTCAAGTTCTCGCCGGTCGAAGGCGTATTGCGTGTACGCCTGGAAAAAGTCGGCGAGCAGGCAGTTATCGAAGTGGCTGATTCCGGCCCGGGCATTCCTGCGGAAGAGCGCCGTCGCATCTTTGATGCTTTCTACCAGGGCACCTCGGCCGCCGGCGGTCATGTACGTGGCACCGGACTCGGATTGTCGATCGCGCGCGAATATGCGCAAGCTCATCATGGTTATATTGAGGTTATTGATAGTGAAGATAGCGGTGCCTGTCTCAGGGTCATTGTTCCAACCCAGGTACCGGAGGTGAGCCGTGCTTAAGCCTCTGGTTTTCTGTTCTATAGTGTTATTTTCAGTCACGGGCTGTCAGCCGGTGATCGTGCAGCGCGACGAAAATGGCGTGGCGGCGCGACCGCTTACGGTGCGCGTGGATGATGTGGCGTACTGGCTGGAACAGTGGCAACGCGTTGTGGCTTTGCCCGAAGATACTCTGCAGCTGGCGTTGCAGATGCGGGAAGATGAATTTGCCAGGAGTGACAGTGCGCGCAACCGGCTGCAGCTGGCATTGCTGCTGGCGACCGGCCCGGCACCGGTTCGTGACCAGAGTCGCGCCTCCAGCTTACTGAAAGAAATAGATGTTTCTACTGCTGCGGGGGGCGAAAAAGCTTTCGCGGCGTTACTCGAACAAATGATCGCCGAACAGCGGTGGTCCAGTGATAAAATGGCTGAATTGAAGTCCCGGTTGAGCGAAACCGAGGCACGCGTCGTTGAATTGGAACAGCAGTTGCAAGAGCTGAAGAATATTGAACAAACTATTCAGCAACGCAATTGACCCTGAGGTCTAAGGAGAAAAAATGAGTGCTTGTCGTTACCGGGTTCTAGTGGTTGATGATGATGCCGCATTGCTGCGGTTACTGTCGATGCGTCTGTCCGCCGTGGGTTATGAAGTGGCTGCGGTAGAGAGTGGCGAAAAAGCAATTGCGCAGATTCCGACTTTTCAACCTCACTTGGTAATCACGGACTTACGCATGGATGGCATGGACGGGATGGCGTTGTTCGACCTGATCCGGCGGCGAAATGCAGCCCTGCCCGTCATCATTCTGACCGCTCACGGATCGATACCGGATGCGGTCGACGCGACCAGTCGCGGCGTGTTTGGCTACCTTACCAAACCCTTCGATAGCAAAGATCTGCTGGAACAGGTTACGCGTGCGCTGCGGGTGACCGGCGAGCAACACGAGCTGCGCGAGGAGCAGACCGTCGCAGAATGGCGTCAGGGCATTATTACCCGCAGTCCGCTGATGGAAGATCTGCTCGGGCAGGCCCGGCTGGTCGCCTCCAGCGAAGCCAGTGTCTTCATCCACGGCGAGAGCGGTACCGGCAAGGAACTGATGGCCTACGCTATTCACAAGGCCAGTTCGCGAGCCAGCGGATCATTTATTGCCGTTAACTGCAGCGCTATTCCTGAAGCGCTGTTCGAGTCGGAATTCTTCGGTCATTCAAAAGGTTCTTTCACCGGAGCGACGCGCGATCACGAAGGGCTGTTCCAGGCTGCTGCGGGCGGCACGCTGTTCCTGGACGAGATCGGCGATATGCCGATGAGTTTTCAGGTGAAGCTGTTGCGCGCCATCCAGGAACGCAGCGTTCGACCGGTCGGCTCGACCCAGGCGGTGCCGGTGGATGTGCGGCTGATCTCGGCAACCCACCGGGACCTCGATGAGCTGCGTAAGAACGGGAGTTTCCGCGAAGATCTGTATTACCGGCTCAATGTTGTGACGTTGGATATCCCGTCGCTGCTCGAGCGTCGTGAAGACATACCGTTACTCGCCAACCATTTCCTGTGCAATCTGGCGGATGCCGAGAAGAAAGGCGTTAAGGGTTTTTCTCCGGACGCCATGGAAGTCCTGCTGTCAGCAAGCTGGCCGGGAAATGTCCGGCAGCTATACAACGTGGTCGAGCAGGCGGTAGCTTTTACCACCACTTCCCTGATTCCGACCAGTCTGGTGCAGCGGGCGTTGCGGGATGAAGGTGATGGCGAAATGCCGGCGTTTGCGGACGCACGCTCGCGATTTGAGCGGGAGTATCTGACCCAGTTGTTGCAGATCACCAATGGCAACGTCAGTCAGGCGGCGCGCATTGCCAAACGCAACCGCACCGAATTTTATAAATTGCTACACAAGCATCATTTGAACCCGACCCAGTTCAAGGGCCTGCGCGCCGCCCTGTAATCGATCAATAATCCGACGGCATGCTGTCTCCATATTGAGACGGCATGTCGTAGTTTAGTGGAGTGATTTTACTGATAAAGTGTTTATAGTTGTCGCCATATGGCGACGGTTTTCGCCCTCCGTGCAGCATTATTTCCCGTATTCAGCTTGAGAGTCCTCGCGCGACTGCCTCTGTCCGCAACTGGCGCTAATGGCGCAGTCTTTGCTTGATTAATTGCGACCTGTTCGGAAGGGATTCCATGTACCGAGTATTGCTGTTAAGTCTCATCTCTATCTGCAGTCTTCAGGTCGGCGCCGAGACCGCTACTGAAGCGGCTGTTGATGCATTCGGCTTTGTTGCGTTCAATCGACTCGATAGCGACAACAACGGTTATGTCAGCCGAGTCGAGGCGCGCTCCGTTGGTGATGTGGAGCGGGTCTTCGATACTGCGGATCTGAATCGCGACGGTTTGCTGGATCGCCGCGAATATCAGCGCGTCAGGTCCGTATTGCACGCCAGGCAGTAATTGATCTGTGCTACTTTGCAGCCGGTATGCGTTCCACACTGCAGATGCGCCGCTGGTGTTCCTTCCTGCGTAAAATGCTTCGTGCAAAGCGATGTACTCCCCGTTAAGCTATGGCGCCGAAAATTTTTCTACAGCTCGCGCATTGCTGATTATTTTATGCGGGAATTTTTCCATGCGGCCGTGGTCGATACGGGGGTTACGCTTTTGGCAGAGTTTGTTTGGCCGGTTCGCGTTTATTACGAAGATACGGATTGTGGCGGTGTGGTGTATTACGCGAATTACCTGAAATTCATGGAGCGAGCGCGGACCGAGCGACTGAGGGCGATGGGCTTTGAACAGGATGAGTTGCGCGATCAGCAGAATATTCTTTTCACGGTGCATTCGGCTCAGATTGATTTCAAACGTCCGGCGAAATTCAACGATCTGCTCGAGGTGACCGCGGTAATTTCCCGGCAGCGCCGCGCGAGCATTACCTTCACCCAGGAGATCCGGCGTGCCGGTGAAAGCGCGGTGCTTTGCATGGGCCATGTTAATATAGCCTGCGTAAATGCCTGCTCGTTCAAGCCTGCCCCCATTCCTGAATTTATTCGTTCGGAGTTAACGAATGTCTGCTGATTTATCTTTCTTTAGCCTGATCCTCGGGGCCAGTGTCGTTGTACAGCTGGTCATGCTGCTGCTGGTGGTGGTGTCGGTATTATCCTGGACCATGATTTTCCGCAAGCGGGCCACGCTGGCGGAAGCGCACAGCGGGGCAGAGTCTTTCGAAGACCGGTTCTGGTCCGGCGGTGACCTGGCCAATCTGTATCATGAAGTTTCATCAGACAGCGATAATCCACGCGGCCTGCAGAACATTTTCGTTGCGGGTTTCAAGGAATTCAGCCGTTTGCACAGGAAGGGCGTCGATCCCATGTCAGTGGTGGCAGGTGCGCAGCGTTCCATGCGGGTGGCGCTTTCACGTGAAATCGATGATCTGGAAGTTCACCTTTCGTTTCTCGCAACTGTGGGTTCAACCAGTCCGTACGTGGGGTTGTTCGGCACCGTATGGGGCATCATGAATGCGTTCCGTGGCCTGAGTAACGTCCATCAGGCGACCCTCGCCATGGTGGCTCCCGGCATTGCCGAGGCGCTGATTGCCACCGCTATGGGCCTGTTTGCCGCGATTCCCGCGGTGATTGCCTACAATCGGTATTCGAACGAGGTAGAGCGACTGGAAAACCGCTACGACAACTTCCTGGAGGAGTTTTCCAGCATTCTGCAGCGCCAGGCTCACGACTGAGGCGCATAGACGATGGCCAGACAGCGAGCTCGCAAACGACCCATGTCGGAAATCAACGTGGTGCCCTACATCGACGTGATGCTGGTCATGCTGGTGATTTTCATGATCACGGCGCCCCTGTTGAACCAGGGTGTCGATGTGGAGCTGCCGCAGGCGGATGCCGCGCCGATGCAAGGCGACCAGCAGGAGCCGCTGGTGCTGAGCGTCGATGCCGGGGGGAGTTACTTCCTCAATATAGGGTCGGACCCGGAGCAATCGATCGATGCGGAAACACTGGTGTTGCGTGCCGCGGCTATTTTGCGCCAGAAACCTGAAATTACCGTGCTGGTCCGAGGCGATGCCCAGGTCGACTATGGCGATGTCGTCACTGCGATGACGCTGCTGCAGCAAGCCGGCGCCAAACGTGTCGGGTTGGTCACGGAACCTTTCGCGGAGGGCAGGTAGATTCGCGAACTGCTACAGTTTCTACGCAGCCATCCCCGACCGTTCATTTATGCGGTACTGGTGCATGGAGCGCTACTGGCGGTGTTGATGTTCAGCCTGGACTGGTCCCCGACCGTGAAACCGGGCGCGGCACACAAATCGGCACCGGTCCAGGCTGTGGTAGTGGATGCCGGTGCGCTGGACGCCGAGGTCAGGCGCCTGCAACAGCTGGAAGAACAGAAAGAGCGTGCGGCGCAGGAAAAAGTCGAAGCGCTGGAAAAGCAGGCCGCCGAGGCGGAGCGCAAACGTCAGCAGGAAGAACAACGGCTGGCTGAAGTGAAGCGCAAACAGGAACAGGAGATCAAGCAGCAGGCGGAGGCTGAACGCAAACGCAAGCTGGAGCAGGAGACTCGCGCAAAAGCGGCCGCCGAGCAGAAACGCAAGGAAGAAGACGCGGCGCGCAAACAGGCCGAAGCCGAGCAGCAGCGCAAGCAGGAAGAAGCGCGCAAGCAGGCTGAAGCAGAGCAAAAGCGCAAGGAAGAGGAAGCCCGTAAAAAAGCCGCAGCCGAGCAGCAGCGCAAGGAAGAGGAAGCGCGCAAGAAGGCGGAAGCTGAAGCCGAGCAGAAACGCAGGGAAGAGGCGGCGCGCAAACAGGCCGAGGAGGAGCTGCAGGGGCGGCTGGCGGCGGAGCAGGCAGCCGAGACGGCGCAGCGCCAATCGGCTATGGACCGCATCATAAATGAGTACGTCGGGCGGATTCGCGATAAAGTAACGCGCAACTGGATACAGCCTCCCGGTTCAGGATCCGGATTGTCATGCACGGTTGAGGTGAGCCTGATACCCGGTGGCGATGTCACAAGCGCCAAAATTGTCCGCAGCAGCGGCAATGCAGCATTCGACAGGTCAGTGGAAGCGGCGGTATTCAGGGCATCTCCTTTGCCGGTGCCCCGCGACCCTGAAGTAATGGGACAGTTTCGTTCCCTGAGATTTGAATTTAAACCAGGTTCACTATGAAAAGAGTTCGTTTTAGTTTGTTGATTCTGTGTCTTTGTCTGCCCGGCTGGGTGCAGGCGGCGCTGACCATTGAAATCACCCAGGGCGTGGAAGGTGCAGTGCCTATTGCGGTGGTGCCGTTCGGCGGCAGTGTCGGGATGCCTGAGGATATCGCCGCCATTATCGCGGCGGACCTCGCGCGCAGCGGTCGCTTCGAGCCTCTGCCGGAGCGGGACCTGATTGGACGACCGACTGATGCCGGGCAGGTGCGTTTCCAGGACTGGCGTATGCTTGGCTCGGAAAACCTGGTGATCGGCAACGTCGAGACGCTGGGCCCTGACCAGTACCGCATCGAGTTCCGGCTGTTCGATATTTTTCGCGGCCGCCAGATCGCGGGCTACAGTCTGCCGGCCAGCCGCGACCGTCTGCGCTACGTGGCGCACAAGATAAGCGATATCATTTACGAGAAGTTGACTGGCCAACCAGGCGCTTTCGCGACCCGCATTGCTTATGTGATTTCCGATACCGTCAATGGCGAAAAGCAATACCAGCTGCAACTTGCCGACAGTGACGGTTATAACCCGAGAACACTGCTGACCTCCGGGCAGCCGCTGATGTCGCCGAGCTGGTCTCCGGATGGGCGCAAACTGGCCTATGTCTCTTTCGAGAAACGCCGTGCATCGATTTTCACTCAGGATGTTGTCAGCGGACAGCGCGATCTGCTGGCGTCGTTTGAAGGAATCAATGGAGCACCGAGCTGGTCTCCCGACGGGCGCAGTATGGCACTGACCCTGTCGCGGGACGGTAATCCCGAGATCTACAGCCTGAATCTGGGCACCAAGCAGCTCAGGCGCCTCACGTCAGGTCCGGCGATCGACACGGAACCGGTCTGGTCACCGGATGGCAGGAGCATTGTGTTCACCTCCGACCGGGGCGGCGGTCCACAGCTGTACCGCATGTCGGCGCAGGGAGGCCCGGCCAAGCGCCTTACCTTTGAAGGAAGCTACAATGCCAGCGCCGACTTCGCGCCCGACGGCAAGAGCCTGGCGCTGGTGCACGGAACGGGAGGAAACTACCGGATTGCAGTGCTGGAGTTGGAGACCGGTTTGCTGCGGCTGCTGAGCGAGGGTCCGCTGGATGAGTCGCCAAGTTTTGCGCCGAACGGGAGCATGATTATTTTTGCTACCGAAAGCGGACGCCGGGGAGTACTGGCCGCAGTTTCGAGCGACGGTCGCTTTCGGCAACGTCTGAGCCTCAGTGAGGGCGATGTGCGGGAACCGGTCTGGTCTCCGCAGGAATAACAAAAGCAGTGTTTTTTTAACGAAAGAACTTAACAGGTAAAGGAGTTTTACAATGAAGACTTTGAAGTTGCTGGCAGTGGCATTAGTGATTGGCTGGTTGTCTGGTTGCAGTTCCACAGGCGGCAAGGACGGTGTGTCAGTTGAGGATCGCGGCATGGCTGCCGGTGCGGGTTCCGAAGGTGCGACCAGTGCAGGCGTTTCCGGTTA
Source organism: Thiogranum sp. (assembly GCA_024636585.1). GTDB lineage: Bacteria > Pseudomonadota > Gammaproteobacteria > DSM-19610 > DSM-19610 > Thiogranum. The sequence goes on from JAGXGS010000015.1 coordinate 13,779, forward strand.
CGGAGATCTGAGTATCGAGGCACTGAACGATCCCGACAGCCCGTTGTCGCAGCGCGTGATCTATTTTGCTTTTGATAGCAGTGATATCGCTGAACAGGACCGCGCACTGGTTGCTGCACACGCAAACTTTCTCGCGGCTAATCCGGACGTCGTAGTCTCTCTGGAAGGGCATACCGATGAACGCGGCGCGCGCGAATACAACATCGGCCTGGGCGATCACCGTGCCCAGTCTGTGCGGCGCATGCTGGAAGTACAGGGCGTGGCACCGGCTCAGGTCAGCACCGTCAGCTATGGTGAAGAAAAGCCGGCTGTCGAAGGTCACGATGAATCGGCATGGAGCATGAACCGTCGCGTGGAGCTGGTCTATGTGGGCTACTAGAGCCGCATTGCTGGTAAGTCTGCTGGTCGTCGGCGCGCAAGCGTCGGCGGCCGCCAGTCGTGCCGAGCTGGAAGGGCGACTGGAACAGGTTGAGCGCAAGCTGGACACGCGTGCACTGGTCGACCTTATGGAAGAAATGAAGACCATGCAACGTGCCTTGCAGGAATTGCGCGGCACCCTGGAGTTGCAGGCACATAATCTGGAAAGCCTGGAAAAACGCCAGCGCGACCTGTACGTCGACATCGACCGGCGTCTGCACCGCCTGGAAAGCGGGGATGCGACTAATTCGACAGGCGCTGTTAGCCCGTCATTCTCACAGGATCTGCCGGCCGGCGCGGAAGCCGCGCCCGCAATTCCGGATCAAGCACCCGCGTCAGCTATTTTGAATCCGGCTGATGAGCGCAAGGATTACGATGCCGCCCTGGAGGTTCTGAAACAGGGGCGTTATAACGAGGCTGCCTCAGCATTTCAGGAGTTTCTGAAAAAATATCCCGGTAGCAGCTACGCTGACAATGCCCAATACTGGCTCGGCGAAGTCTATTATGTGACCCGGCAGTTCTCGCAGGCATTGAACGAGTTCGAGAAAGTGCCGGCTAACTACCCGGATAGCAGCAAGATTGCCGATGCGCGGCTAAAGATCGGTTATATCCAGTATGAAATGGAAAACTGGAATGAGGCGCGACAATCGCTGATCCAGGTTGTGGAGAAAAATCCTGGTACCACTACTGCGCGTCTGGCCCAGGAACGCCTGGAGCGCATGCAACGGGAAGGGAAATAACCCGTCCCGCGCGCTGACCGAAATGCCATCATGAAGTCCATGCTCGATAGCGCCACACAGCCGCTCGCCGAGCGCCTGCGCATCACTGAAATCTTTCTGTCCCTGCAAGGTGAATCCAGTACCGTCGGTTTGCCCACGGTATTTGTGCGTCTGACCGGTTGTCCGCTGCGCTGCCAGTACTGCGATACCGCCTACGCTTTTCGGGGCGGCGAATTTATGGATATCGATAATATTCTTGCCTCGGTTGCGGCCTACCAGGTGACGCATGTGACTGTGACCGGCGGTGAGCCTCTGGCACAACCGGGTTGCCTGGGCCTGCTGGAGCGCTTGTGCGATGCCGGTCACCGGGTGTCGCTGGAAACCAGTGGCGCACTGGACATCTGTCGCGTGGATTCGCGTGTAAGCCGCGTCGTGGACCTGAAAACACCAGGTTCCGGAGAAGTCGGGAAGAACCGCTGGGAGAACCTTGACTGCCTGAGTCCGATTGATCAGGTGAAATTCGTCATCTGCGATCGCACAGATTATGAATGGGCGCGCCAGGTGCTGAACGAGCGGGATCTTGCGGCGCGTTGCGAGCTGCTGTTCTCGCCCAGTTTTGGGCAGCAGAACGCTACCCGGCTGGCTGAGTGGATCCTCGAAGACCGTTTGCCGGTGCGTTTTCAGGTGCAATTGCACAAGATCCTCTGGGGCGATGAGCCGGGACGCTGACAAGGCGGTAGTGCTGCTTTCCGGTGGCCTCGACTCGGCCACGGTAATGGCGATTGCGCGCGAGCGGAATTATGCCTGTTATGCCCTGAGCCTCGATTATGGACAGCGTCATCATGGCGAACTGCGGGCAGCCCGGCAGCTCGCCGCGCAGATGGGTGCAGTCGAACACAAGATCATTCCACTGGATCTCGGAGCCATTGGCGGATCGGCCCTTACCGATTCGCGTATCGCCGTGCCCGAACAACCGAGTGAAGGGGTTCCGGTAACCTATGTGCCGGCGCGTAACACTATCTTTCTTTCGCTGGCTCTCGGTTGGGCGGAAGTGCTCGGTGCCTGGGATCTGTTCATCGGTGTGAATGCGGTCGATTATTCCGGATATCCGGACTGCCGACCGGAATATATTCAGGCGTTCCAGCGTCTTTGCCAACTCGCTACCCGCGCCGGTATCGAGGGCGGCTCATTCCGTGTGCAGGCGCCGCTGCTGGAGATGAGCAAGGCGGAGATTATTCGTACCGGTACTGCACTTGGCGTCGATTACAGGCTGAGCGTGTCCTGCTATGCCGCAGATGAAGAAGGCACTGCATGTGGCCTATGTGACTCCTGTCGCCTGCGTCGACAGGGCTTCATAGACGCCGGCATTGCCGATCCGACGCGTTACCGGGTGCGGCCCAGCTAGGTTTTGGTAGCAGTATTCGCAGTCATCGCGACTGCATTTGGACTCGTCAGCGGCAGGGCCGCACGAGGCAGTAACGATAGCAGGAGCAGGTTCATGCAGTTCGAAAGTTTCTCCCCCGCGTTATGGTTTCTTCTCTGGTCGTCATTCGGTATCGCGCTGGTACTTGGCGCGGTCGTCAACAAAACCAACTTCTGCACCATGGGCGCAGTATCCGACTGGGTGAACATCGGTGATAAAGGTCGATTCCGTTCCTGGATGCTCGCGATTGCGATGGCATTACTGGGCGTTGTGATACTGGAGTATTTCGGTTTGATCGACGGCGATGGCAGCTTTCCGCCCTATCGGGCCGGCGAATTGATCTGGGCGGAAAATCTGCTTGGCGGTTTGCTGTTCGGGGTCGGTATGACGCTCGCCAGTGGCTGCGCGAACAAGACTCTGGTGCGCCTCGGAGGCGGCAACCTGAAGTCGCTGCTGGTATTGCTGGTCATCGCAGTGGTCGCCTACTTCATGACCAATCCTTTTCCAGGTACCGACCAGACACTGTTCAGCGTGCTGTTCTACGACTGGATCCGACCGCTGGCGATCCAGACCGGCGGTAGCCAGGACCTCGGATCATTACTGGCGGCCGGCGCTGATCCGACGACCGCCCGACTGGTCATTGGCTCAGTGCTGGGCCTGGGGCTCCTGTATCTGGTTTTCAGAAATGCGGATTTCCGCCGCAGCGGCAACAATATTCTCGCCGGAGTCGTGGTCGGCGTCGCGGTGCTGGCGGCCTGGTATGTCAGCAGCAATGTAATGATCAACCTGGATGATGAGAATTTTTCTCTGCAAGGTTATACCCAGCAATGGGATTTCCTGTCTGATTCGCGAGAGGGGAAACCTGCCGACAGCCGTCCGTTGGCTGCACAGTCATTTACTTTCGTAAATCCCATGGGGCAGGCACTGGATTATTCGCTGGCAGGCTTTAACTCAGCCTGGGTGACATTCGGCATCATGTCACTGTTTGGCGTGGTAGCCGGCTCATTCCTGTGGGCGCTGTTCAGCCGGAGCTTTCGTTTTGAATGGTTTGCATCGGGTCGCGACTTCTTCAATCATCTCGCGGGTGGTGCCTTGATGGGAGTCGGCGGCGTGCTGGCGCTCGGCTGCACTGTCGGCCAGGGTATAACTGGCGTTTCGACTCTCGCGGTTGGCTCGTTCATCGCGCTGGGAGGCATTGTGCTGGGTTCGGCATTGACCATGAAAATTCAGTACTACAAGCTTGTCTATGAAGATGAAGCATCATTTGGCGCTGCACTGCTGAGTGCGCTGGTGGATCTGCATCTGCTGCCGGCCAGGCTGCGTCGGCTGGATGCGGTATAATCATCTTCAGATCGGCCGCAGACTTGTCATTTGCGGTCGGTTCGGTATCATGCCCCGCTTCATTCCGGGTCGTTAGCTCAGTCGGTAGAGCAGTTGGCTTTTAACCAATTGGTCGTAGGTTCGAATCCTACACGACCCACCAAAATAGTTACGGGGCCTGCGAGGCCCCGTATTTTTTTGTGCTGCAAGGCGCCGCCGGACTGACGTCTATGCAGTGTCAGCCAGTCCCGGGTTATCTTCCATCCCCTTGATGCGCGGCTGATTCAGTTCGATCTTGTGCACGGTCTTGATATCGCGCAGGTATTCGGTAACTACATCCCAGATCGGACGACCTTCCTGTGGTTCAGCGACGCTGGCCCAACCGGCAACGGAATATTCCTTGTTGGGCTGTATCGACTTGCCATCCAGTTCCATATCGCTGATCCGGGAGCCGATGCTGGCTTTGGGATCGATGGCATATTTAAGTCCGCCAACCCTCACCATGTCGCCACCCTGCTGGTAGTAAGGGTCCAGATTGAACAGGTTGTCAGCAACGTCCTCGAGTATTTCCTTGATGCGCGTACCTGTCATGTTATTGAGCGTCACGGTCGGATAAGTGATGGCCGTCTGAGTCATGACGTGTTCGAAAGTGATGGGTTCGCCAGGCAACACGCTCACGCCCCAGCGGAAACCGGGCGAGAAGGCTATCTCGGCGCCCTGCACATCCATCATGGCGTCGCAGATGAGCTGGTCGAAAGTGCCGTTGAAATTGCCGCGCCGATATAACAGCTCATCAGTGACAGCGAGTTTCTCCGCCAGTTTGTCCTGGAAGGGTGCGCGCACTTTTTCGATGTGGCTGGCCATTTGAGGGTCGGGCTCCAGCAGGTTCGAGAATACCGGCAGCAG
>JAGXGS010000016.1 GCA_024636585.1 Thiogranum sp.
ATCACGAGCCGCACCGCGAATCTCGATCAACTCCTGCCCCACCTCCGGCACTTCCAGGGTGAACAGCTCCACCAGGAATTCCGGGGCCACCCGGCTTACGAATAACTGCGGGCCACGCGCTTCCGAGCGCACATCCTTGAGGTAGCCGCGCAGGCGATCGCCCGGCCGCACCGCTTCACGAGGAATCATGTCTTCGCGATAGATGATCGCTTCCGCGTTACCACCCAGGTCCAGATACACGTTGCCGCGCTCCACCCGCTTGACGATTCCCGTGACCAGCTCGCCCACGCGATCCTGGTAAGCATCGACAACCTGTGCCCGTTCGGCTTCCCGGACCTTCTGCACAATGACCTGTTTCGCTGTCTGTGCGCCGATTCGCCCGAAGTCGACCGATTCCATCGTCTCTTCGATAAACTCACCGATCTCGGCGTCCGGCTTGATTTTTTTCGCGTCTTCGAGGGTCAGCTGACGACCTGGAAAGCGATAACCGCCTTCTCCATCTTCATCCGGCTCGGCATCGGCGTCGACCACTTCCCAACGCCGGAATGTCGTATATTCTCCCGTGTCCCGATCGATCGCGATCCGAACATCGATATCTTCGTCATGGCGCTTCTTGGTCGCCGAGGCCAAAGCCGCTTCGATGGCACCGAAAATAACTTCTCTGTCGACACCTTTTTCATTAGAAACCGCGTCTACGACCAGTAATATTTCTTTACTCATTACGCACCCTCCGAGCGATGCGATTCATAATCCGGAACCAGGCGCGCCTGATCGATTTCGTCCAGCCCCACAACCAGCTCTGCATCTTCCAGTTGCACGACGACATGATTATCTTTCATACCCATCAAAATACCTTTGAACTTACGCCTTCCATCCAGGGGGGCAACCAGGCGCAAACGAACAGTCGCACCGGTAAAGCGGCTAAAATCAATGGCGCGGAACAGCGGCCTGTCCAGGCCCGGCGAGGAAACTTCCAGCGCATAACGCCCGGCAATCGGGTCCTCGACATCCAGCAGCGCGCTCACCTGCCGGCTGACAGCCTCGCAATTTTCTGCGCTGATGCCGCTTTCATTATCGATATAGACCCGCAGCAGGCCGGGGCTTCCCGGCAAAAACTCCACTCCGACCAGATCGAACCCCAGCGCCGTTACAACGGGTTCCAGTAATTTACGCAGTTCGGCCGATTCACGCGGCATTCAGTCACACCACAAATAAAAAATGGGCCATTGGCCCACTGCAAAACACGAAGCCCGCCTATACCTGGACGAGCTCGCCTGAAATCGAGCGCAGTATAGCAGAAGAATACGGTCAGATGTAGCCTGATTCCGGATTGTTTCAAAGACCTGCAGGATTCTGCACAAGGAGATGTGCAAAAGCGATACCGAGCAAAAGCTCAGCTATTCTAGCGGATCAAACCTGGCCTGTCACCGGAATCCGATCCAGCGGAGCGCCATCACCATGGGGCATATATTGGCTATGCCCGCCGCCAACAGCAGCATCGATCCGATGAAGCACGGAAATGGCAATCTCAAGCAGCACAATCAGGCATTTAAAGATTGCCGCGTCGCTGCGCTCCTCGCAATGACAGATAAATTCCACGTCATTGCGAGGATGCCTTGACCGAAAGGTAAGGTGCCCGTAATGAAACCCGAAGGGGTTCTATGGGCAAAGCGACAGCAATCTCTCGAGTAGTCAGCCGCATTATGAGATTGCCGCGCTGCGCTCGCAATGACGAAATAATAGACGTTCTCTGCTTTCAATTCCTCAGCCGCGCTGACAAGCGGTCAAGCAGGCTCTCCTGATAGCGCTTGTCATCGGTTTCCAGCCGAATGACATGCGGATCCTCCTCCGCAGTCAAACCATCGGAATCCGTACGTTGCAGGGCCAGCACGTCGAGTGTCGCATCCGAAGCATCCCGATCCAGACGACGCCGCGCCTCGATGCGTTCCTGCAGGGCCCGGTCAGGCGCTTCACAGCTCAGGATAAGCCACGGCAACGCCTGGTCCCCGGCAAATTTTCGAAACCTGTCACGCTGCGCATGCTTCAGAAATGCTGCATCGACGACAACACTGTAACCAGCTTCCAGTATGTCTCTCGCCAGTTCGAGCAGCCGGGCATAGGTTTGCTCTGTGTGGCCGGCCGAATACAGTCCACCCTTTAATTCCGAATCCAGGCGCTGCGACGGCGCCACTCCGTACAGGCGCTTGCGCTCGATATCCGACCGCAACTGAATCATTCCGGTTTCGGCACACAGCCAACTCGCCACTGTGGTTTTCCCCGAGCCGGACAGCCCGTGCATGAGCAGCAACACCGGGGGCTTCGTCAGCGTGTACCGGTGCGCCAGTCGCAGGTGTTCAGCATAATCGCGGCGCGCCGCGTCGCTCGCCGCGGCGTCCTGTTGCTGCGCGCGCAATGCCGCCACTTTGGCGCGCACCAGGGCGCGATACACGCGGTACCAGCGCAGCACCTGCAGGCCGCGATAATCCCCGGTGCGCTGCAGATAACCATTCAACAAATGATTGGCATATTCATGCATGTGACGGGCGTCGAGATCCATGAGCAAAAACGCCGCTTCGCTCATCACGTCGATCCAGCGCAGTTCACGATTGAACTCGATGCAATCGAACAGCGTTACCCTGCCCTCGATCAGGGTCATGTTGCCGAGATGCAGGTCACCGTGACATTCGCGGATATACCCGCCCTGCTTCCGCTCCCACAGCACCTCAGCAAGCCGCTGCCGCTCGGCCTCCACCCAGCGACGCAGCCGTTCGAGGTCGGCGAGTTCCGCAGCCGAATCGATCACCTTTTGAATATGCGTGAAGTTTTCGATCACCCAACGCGTGACCTGGTCCGGCTCGCCGAACAGACTGTCCAGCGGGGCGGCGGCAGTCGATTGATGAAAATTCGCGACTTCGTCGATGATCTGTTCGATCAGTTCATCGCTCAGTTGCTCCTTATCCGCAAGTTCGCTTAACAGGCCCTGCTCGGGAAATTGCAGCATTTTCACCGCGTATTCAATGGCCGGACCGGAACCACCGAGCCGGGGCCGCGCAGGCGTCCCGGTGATGGCAATCACATCGAGGTAGAGTTGCGGTGCGAAACGGCGATTCAGCCGCAGCTCCTCCTCGCAATTGATGCGGCGTTTTTCCAAAGTGGAATAATCCAGAAATCCGAAGTTGACCGGCTTTTTTATCTTGTATACAAAGGGGCCAGTCAGGATCACCCAGGCACCATGCGTTTCGACTCTATGGATACCAGTAGTCGGGTGATCGTAAATCGCGGGATCCAGCAGCGCAGCCACGAGCTTTTCGCCGGCATCGGCAGCCCCGCGATCCGGCAGTCCCTGTGGCTCCATGGTCAATGACTCTCGTGCGAAGTGGACTCAGCAGATGCGCGGCAGCGGGTCATCCTCGAGTTCTTCGAGTCGACGGGCGCCACCCAGCACGGTACGTAATAATACGCGCGCCTCGCCGGGTCCGGTCTCACCGATAATGGCCGCTCCGGCCCCTTCGGGCAGTTGTTTCCAGACCGCGAGCAGCGCCTCCGCCTGGTCGCTTTCCACGACCGCAACAACCCGGCCCTCGCAGGCCAGGAACAAAGGGTCGTAGCCAAGCATGTCGCACACCGACTGAACCGGGTCCCGCACCGGGATCTGCCCCTGCTCGAGACTCACCTGGAGTCCGCTGGCGCGGGCCATTTCGTGACACACCGTCGCCAGTCCGCCACGGGTCGGATCACGCATGAATCGCAACCCGTCGAATGCCAGCGCCGCGCGCGTCAGCGGCAGCACACTCGCCGCATCGGACAGCAATTCGCCATGCAGACCGAACTGCTCCCGCGCCAGCAACACTGAGATGCCATGATCCCCGACCGGCCCGCTGACCAGGATACGATCGCCCGAACGTATGGAATCCATTCCGAGCCTGAGTCCGGGGCGGCGCAGACCCACACCAGTAGTGGCGAGATACAGACCGCTGCCTTCGCCGCGCGGCAACACCTTGGTGTCGCCGGCCACGACGTGCACGCCGACTGCCTTTGCAGTGGCGGCGAGCAGCCGGATAATCCGGTCGAGCTGCGCGATTTCCATGCCTTCCTCGATGAAGGCATTCAGACTGAGGTACAGCGGTTCGGCGCCGGCGACGGCCAGATCATTGGTAGTGCCGTGAACCGCCAGCGAGCCAATACTGCCGCCCGGGAATTCCAGCGGCTGCACGATGAAACCGTCGGTGGTAAAAAATACCTCGCCTTCGCCCAGCGCCAGCGGTACGGCATCGGCGGAGACATTCAGGCCCGGATTCGCCAGGTGGCGCGCAAACACCTCCTCGATCAGCTCCCGCATAAAGCGTCCACCATTCCCGTGTGCGAGCGAGATATGCGTGTCCTGCATCAGAATTTCCCGGGCTCGACAGTTTGAGTTTGTGCGTATTCGACGATCTGACCAAAGCTGATGCCGGCGTCGTTCACCGGCAGTTGTTCACCCAGTCGCACCCGGAATCCGGCATTGCGTAACCCGGCAACGCAGTCCTCGGTCAGACGACGATTCTGGAATACGCCGCCACACAATCCGACCTCGTCAAATGGATTGTCTGCGCGCACTGCCAGTGCCTGTTGCACCAGCGCTGCTGCCAGCGACGTGTGAAACAGCGCCGCTCGCTCCGCCACTGGCGAGGTGGTGCAGGCCATGGCCTTCATCAGCGGACGCCAGTCAGTACGCAGCACCGCCTGCGCATCCGGCTGCAGCGGCAAGGGTAGCGCGGTCGCCGTCGCGTTCGCGCAGGTCTCCAGTAACATGGGACCCTGCCCTTCAAAGCTCGCCTCGACGCAACATCCGGTCAGTGCCGCCGCCGCATCGAACAGGCGACCGACAGCCGAAGACTCAGGCGCATTCAGGGACTGTTCCCAGGCCCGGCGAAACACAGCGGATGTGCGCGTCAATCCGGCCTGTTCCAGAACCCGCGCGGCAGCCTGCTCATCACCGGTTTCCCAGGCAACCACGGCACCACTGCGCCAGGGCTCGCGACCCGCACGTACTGCGCCGGGCGTGCGGAACGGGCGCATGCTTGCCACCCGCTTCCACTGGCCTGGCCGACCCAGCAACGCCTCGCCACCCCAAAGGGTTCCATCGTCACCCAGCCCCACGCCGTCCCAGGTGAACACCAGACGGTCGGCTCCGCCAGCCTCAGAGGATTCACCCAGCAACGCCGAAGCGTGCGCGGCATGATGTTGTACCTGCACCACCGGCAGTCCCTGGCGTTGCGCCCAGCGCGTGGTCGCATAACCGGGATGGCGATCACAGACGATCAGCTCGGCGCGCACGCCGTACAGCGCCTGCAGGTCAGCCACCACCTGCTCGAAAACCTGCAGGCTGCGCACCGCATCCATGTCCCCGATGTGCGGCGATACCACGGCACGCTGCTCCCACGCCAGACACACGGTGTTTTTCATGTGTCCACCGACTGCCAGCACCGGCCTGTCGAGGCGCGAAGCTAATGTCATTTCCAGTGGCGCGACGCCGCGCCCGAGGCGCAACGGCCGCGGCACTCCGGCAATTCTGCGATACACCGGGTCATCCGCCGGACGCACGATCGGCCGGTCGTGGTGTAAAAACGCCTCGGCCACATGGCCCAGCGTCGAGCTGACTTCATGCTCCTGTGTCAGTACCGGTTCACCGCTGAGATTCGCTGACGTCACGATCAGTGGTCCGCCGAATGCACCCAGCAACAGGTGGTGCAGCGGGCTGTATGGCAGCATCACGCCCAGCTCATCCAGACCGGGCGCGATGTTGTCAGCCAGTGCCGCGCCAGTGCGCTTGCGCAGCAGCACGATGGGTCGAGCCGGGCTGCACAAGCACTGTTGTTCCGGGGCATCCAGATGCACTGCCTGGCGCAGACCATCGAGGTCGGGAAACATCACTGCCAGCGGCTTGTGCGGGCGCGGCTTCCGCTGCCGCAGGCGCTGTATGGACCCGGCGTTCCCGGCATCGCACACCAGGTGATAGCCACCCACGCCCTTTACCGCGACGATCAGACCCTGGCGCAAGGCTTCCACAGCGGCAGTCAGGGCCGCACCGGTCTCGCCGATCGCTACCGCGCCATGCTGGTACTGCAGCTGCGGACCGCATTCCGGACAGGCAATCGGCTCGGCGTGAAAGCGCCGATGCGCGGGATCGAGGTACTCGCTACGGCACGCCTCGCAAAGCGGAAATGCCGCCATCGAAGTATTGGACCGGTCGTACGGCAGGGAACGAATCAACGTGTAGCGCGGCCCGCATTGCGTACAGTTGATGAACGGATAGCGGAAGCGCCGGTCAGCCGGATCGCCCAACTCTGCACGGCATTCGTCACAGACAAAATAATCGACCGGCAGGTGAATGTCGGCCGGGGCCGAAGCGTCGCTGTCGAGGATACTGAACCCTTCGTCAGCGCAATGATCATCGAGCAACTCGAAGCTATCGATGCGCGGCCGCGCAATCGCCGGCGCGCGCTCGATCAGGTCGCGCGCAAAGGCGTCCAGCCGGGCGGAGTCGCCGACCGCGAAAACCTCCACCCGTCCGACACAGTTCCTGACCCAGCCATGCAAGCCGTATTCCCTCGCCAGCCGGTAAACAAAGGGACGAAAGCCTACCCCCTGCACAATGCCGGAAACGTTCCAGCGTCCGGCCATCAGCGCCGGAGCCGGTGCGCCGACTGCGTTCATGCCCCGGTCCCGACTGGCACCGGCGCGGAGTCGACACCGCGCTGTTGCCGCACACCGTTTGCCCACCAGATGCGACATGCGCCTTCATCCGACACCATGCATGGCCCGATCGGATGACGTGGATGACATCCGCTCCCGTACAGCCGGCACTGATCCGGATAAATGCGCCCCAGCACCACGCGCGCGCAATCACAACCCGGCGGCATTTCACCAACGCGCTTGCGCGATGAGTCGGCATACGACGGGAACCGGTGGCGCGCATCCTGCG
>JAGXGS010000017.1 GCA_024636585.1 Thiogranum sp.
AATGCCAGTGAAAGTCTGGCCTTGATTCGCGAGGTTCTTGATGACCGCCCGGGACCCGCACGGGATATTGTGGTCCTGAATGCGGGCGCGGCAATTTACGCCTCCGGCATCGAGCAAAGCCTCGGCGCCGGTGTCGAAGCGGCCAGACAGGCACTGGCTTCCGGGGCGGCGCGCCGCAAATTGCAGGAACTGGTGGAGCTTACCCACAGTTTCCCGGATCATTGAAACAGGTGGCGACATGCCACTGTGGTGGCGCGCAAAGAAGAAATGACAGGTACACCGGACATTCTGAAAAAAATCCTCGACCGCAAAGCCGGCGAGGTTGCCGAGCGAAGCTCAAAGGTTCCGCTCGCAGAATTGCAGCAGAGGCTGGCTGAGGCCGGTCCGACGCGCGAATTTGTGCGCAGCCTGCGGCTGCGGGTCGATCGCGGCATGGCGGCTGTCATCGCTGAGATCAAGAAGGCCTCGCCCAGCAGAGGTGTGTTGCGCGAGGATTTCCAACCCGCCCAGATCGCTGCGCGCTATGAGCGCGGTGGCGCGGCGTGCCTTTCGGTGCTGACGGATATCGACTTTTTCATGGGTTGCGACAGCTATTTGCAGCAGGCGCGGTCCGCCTGTGCGCTGCCAGTGTTGCGCAAGGACTTCGTGATCGATGCTTACCAGGTTTATGAAGCGCGGGTTCTGGGGGCCGACTGCATCCTGCTGATCGTTTCCGCCCTGGACGATGAGAAACTGAATGAATTACTGCAACTCGCTCATCACCTGGGAATGGATGCGCTGGTCGAGGTGCATGATCGGCATGAGATGAATCGTGCGCTCGAACTGCCGGCAGCCGACTTGATCGGGGTTAACAATCGCAATTTGCGTACTTTCGAAACATCGCTTTCCACGACACTGGATCTGCTGTCCGGATTTCCGGAAGACCGTCTGCTGGTGACCGAGAGCGGCATACAGACCGCTGCCGATGTCCGGCTGATGCGCCACAAGGGTGTGCACGCATTCCTGGTTGGCGAAGCGTTTATGAAAGCCGAAGATCCGGGGGCGCGGCTGGCAGAACTGTTTGCCGGTTAACGGGCGCCGAAAATCACCATGGTTTTGCCTTTGGCTGAAATCAGTCCCTGTTCTTCCAGCGATTTGAGCACGCGGCCGACCATTTCGCGGGAACATCCGACAATACGGCCGATTTCCTGCCGGGTGATCTTGATCTGCATGCCATCGGGATGCGTCATCGCATCAGGCTGCTTGCACAGGTCCAGCAGGGTCCGGGCGACCCGACCGGTTACGTCCAGAAATGCCAGATCGCTGACTTTGCGGCTGGTGCTGCGCAGGCGGGCAGCCATCTGCCCCGCCAGAGCGAAAAGAATACCAGCGTCCTGTTCAGCCAGCTGACGGTAACGGCTGTAACTGATTTCCGCGAGTTCGCACTGGCTTTTGGTGCGAACCCATGCACTTCGATTGGTATTTTCCCCGAACAAGCCCATTTCGCCGAAGAAATCGCCGGGATTCAGGTACGCCAGTACAATTTCGTGGCCGTCCTCATCCTCGATTAAAACGCTCACCGAACCCTTGATGATGTAGTACAGAACATCCGGTTGGTCACCAGCATAGATTATGACGCTCTTGGCGGGATAACGGCGCCGGTGGCAGTGCTCCAGGAATTTATCGATAGTGACATTTCCTGTTGATTTGGGTGTTGTGTCTGGCATGGTGAATCTGTACCTTCTCTGGCCATTCGTCCGTGCAGGGAACGCCGGCAGTGCGTGTATGTTCCGGCGAATGATGTATGTTTCGGCTCCGGCTGGATATGGTTTAAACCACTTTCGCAGCGCAGGCAAGCGCTGAAGCTTTGTTGAAATGTGATACGCTTCACGTTTGACGTTAATTACAGGGTTCTGCGATGCAGGCGCGGATTAAATGGGTCCAGGACGCAACCTTTCTCGGCGAGTCGGGGAGCGGCCATGCCGTCGTTATGGATGGCCCGCCAGAGCACGGCGGCCGCAATCTGGGCGTGCGTCCGATGGAGATGCTATTGCTGGGCATGGGCGGTTGCACCGCGTTCGACGTCGTCCACATCCTGAAGAAGTCCCGCCAGTCGATCACCGACTGTGTCGCCGAAATCAGCGCGGAACGGGCCGAGCAGGACCCTAAAATCTATACGTCCATTCACGTGCATTTCATCGTCACCGGACGGGATCTGGACGAAAAGCGAGTGGCGCGTGCCGTGGCGCTGTCGGCCGAGAAATATTGCTCAGCCTCGATCATGCTGGGCAAGAGCGCTGCGATCACCCATGATTTCGAACTTCGGGGCGCGTAAATGGGGCATCCGCCATCAACCGCGGGTCTCAGGCATGTCGCACTTTACGTGCGCGATCTGGTTGCAGCGGAGGCTTTTTACGTCGGATTGATGGGAATGAAGGTTGAATGGCGCCCTGACCCGGATAACGTTTATCTGACCTCAGGGAATGACAATCTGGCTTTGCATCAGGCGCGTAAAACGTTCGATCACGCAGCGCAGCTGCTGGATCATATCGGATTCGTTTTGCGCACTCCGGAAGACGTCGATGCCTGGTTCGAGTTCCTGTCAGCACAGGGAATCGAGATCAAGGCAAAACCACAGACCCACCGCGATGGTGCCCGCAGCTTTTACTGCGTCGGACCGGAACAGGTGATTGTACAAATGATCTATCATCCTCCGCTGGCGAAGGATTGAGCGCCGAAATTCGAGAGTAGAGAGGAATGTCACTAAAATCTTCAATGAAAAAGCTCAGGCTGGAAGGGTTCAATAACCTCACCAAGACATTGAGTTTCAATATCTACGATATTTGCTACGCGAACACGCCCTCGCAGCGCAGCGATTATATCGAGTATATCGATGACGCCTATAATGCCGAGCGTCTGACCCAGATACTCGAGGACGTGTGCAACATTATTGGCGCCAATATACTCAATATTGCCCATCAGGATTACGATCCGCAGGGCGCCAGCGTCACCATGCTGATAGCTGAAGAGCCGGTCGGGGTTCCGGAACTGTCCAACTCTCCGGAGCCCGGTCCCTTGCCCGATGCGGTGGTCGCGCATCTCGACAAGAGCCACGTCACCGTCCATACCTATCCGGAAAGCCATCCTCATAATGGTATCAGCACTTTCCGGGCGGATATCGACGTCTCCACCTGCGGGCGCATATCGCCACTCAAGGCATTGAATTACCTGATACACAGTTTCGAGTCGGATATTGTCATCGCGGACTATCGCGTGCGTGGATTCACTCGTGATGTGCGCGGGAAAAAGCATTACATCGATCACAAGATAAATTCGATTCAGAACTTCCTGTCGAAGGATACGCGTGAGCGTTATCAGATGATCGACGTGAACGTGCACCAGGAAAATATCTTCCACACCAAGATGCGACTCAGGGAATTTGTGCTGGATAACTACCTGTTCGGAGCCGGCGAAGAGGAGTTTACGCCAGCGCAGCGCCGTAAAATCGGCGCGCAGGTGGAGCATGAAATGCTCGAAATATTTTCCGGAAGCAATATGCCACGCCGTTAGGCTGCATTACTGCGGGAGCAAACGAAATGGATGGAACGGACAACAGCAAGGCACGCCGCTATAGCCCGCTTGATCGTATCATCATGAATTTCGATCAGGCGATACGGACTTTGGCGGGAAAGCCGCTGGTGACTGAGCGGAGCAATCCGGCCGACGATTACGCCGAAAGCGAACTGGACGCCAGCCAGAGGGGCGAGGCGCTACGCTTGATGCGCGTCAATCACAGCGGTGAAGTGGCGGCCCAGGCGCTCTATCAGGGACAGGCGTTGACGGCGCGTCTAGACGATGTTCGCGTCCGTATGGAACGTGCGGCCGAAGAGGAAAACGATCATCTGGACTGGTGCGAGCAACGCGTAAAAGCGCTTGGCGGCCACCTCAGTTATCTTAACCCTGCCTGGTATATGGGCTCGTTTGCAATCGGCGCAGCGGCGGGTGTGCTGGGTGATAAATGGAGTCTTGGCTTTGTCGTCGAAACGGAGAAACAGGTGGTCGGGCATCTGCATGAGCATTTGCAGCGATTGCCGGAGTCCGACGTCAGGAGCCGCGCGGTGCTGGAGCAGATGAAGATTGACGAGGAGCGCCATGGCGCTACTGCACAAGCGGCCGGCGCAGCAGAACTGCCGGGGCCGATCAGGAGTTTTATGCGCCTGACGTCCCGGGTAATGACCGGGACCGCATACTGGATTTAGCGAATCGTCTCATGGCGGTGCGCAGATTCGAAAACATTCATCCGAATATCCATCCGAGCGCCTATGTGGATGAGCAGGCGCTGGTAGTTGGCAGCGTCGAAATCGGTGCGGACACTTCGATCTGGCCTATGACCGTGGTGCGTGGCGATATAAACACCATCAAGATAGGCGCGCGCACCAATATCCAGGACGGCTCTGTCCTGCATGTAACCCATGACAGTGAATATGCACAGGGCGGCCACCCGCTGGTCGTTGGTGATGCCGTGACTGTAGGCCATAAAGCAATTCTTCACGCATGTACCGTGGAGGATTATTGCCTGATCGGTATGGGGGCGATTGTACTGGACGGTGCTGTGATTGAAGCCGGTGCAATGATCGGCGCCGGGGCACTGGTGTCGCCCGGCAAACGGCTGGAAGGTGGATACCTCTATCTCGGCACGCCTGCGCGCCAGGCGCGGGCGCTGACTGACAGGGAAAAGCGCTATCTCGAATACTCAGCCGCACACTATGTGCGGCTGAAACAGCGTTATACAGACGTCTAGCGCTTCATCGATTCGAAGAATTCTTCATTGGTCTTGCTGTCCTTGAGACGGTCCAGGAGGAACTCCATGGCAGCCAGATCTTCCATCGGGTGCAGCAACTTGCGCAATATCCAGATCTTCTGCAGTTCATCCACCCGGGTCAGCAGTTCCTCGCGCCGCGTACCGGAGCGATTGATGTTGATCGCAGGATAAACCCGCTTCTCGGCAATTTTGCGGTCCATGTGAATTTCCATGTTACCCGTGCCTTTGAACTCTTCGTAAATCACGTCATCCATGCGAGAACCTGTTTCCACCAGCGCTGTCGCCAGAATAGTCAGGCTGCCGCCTTCCTCGATGTTGCGGGCGGCGCCGAAAAAACGCTTTGGACGATGCAGCGCATTGGCATCGACGCCGCCGGTCAGAACCTTGCCTGAAGAGGGGATAACGGTGTTATAAGCACGCGCCAGACGCGTGATCGAGTCGAGCAGTATCACCACGTCGCGTTTGTGTTCTACCAGGCGCTTGGCTTTCTCGATAACCATTTCAGCCACCTGGACGTGACGGCTCGCGGGCTCGTCGAAGGTGGACGAAACGACTTCGCCGCGTACCGAGCGCGCCATTTCGGTGACTTCTTCCGGACGTTCGTCGATCAGCAGTACGATCAGATAGCATTCCGGATGATTGGCGGTGATGGACTGCGCCACGTTCTGAAGCAGCATCGTTTTACCCGCTTTGGGCGGTGATACGATGAGCCCGCGCTGACCTTTTCCGATCGGGGCCGCGAGGTCGATGACGCGCGGCGTAATGTCTTCGGTGCTGCCATTGCCGAGTTCCAGCTTCATTCTCTCGTTCGGATGTAGCGGAGTAAGATTCTCGAACAGCACTTTGCCCTTGGCGTTTTCGGGCTTCTCGTAGTTGATTTCGTCAACTTTCAACAGTGCGAAGTAACGCTCGCCTTCTTTCGGTGGACGGATCTTCCCCGAAACCGTGTCCCCCGTGCGCAGGCTGAAGCGCCGGATCTGGCTGGGCGAAACATAGATGTCGTCAGGCCCCGCCAGGTAGGAGCTGTCAGCTGAGCGCAGAAAGCCGAAGCCATCCTGTAAAATTTCCAGCACTCCATCGCCGAATATATCCTCGCCACTCTTGGCGTGAGACTTCAGGATGGAAAAAATCACATCCTGTTTTCGTGATCTGGCGCCCTCGATACCCATCCCTTGCGCTATGTTGATGAGTTCGGATGCCGGTTTCTGTTTAAGTTCAGTTAGATTCATAGTCGTTTATGGTCGGTTAGGTATGGTTGGGGTTGCAGGAAGTAGCACCGCTGGAGGGCGGGATACGGCAGTGCTGTTGCAGCAGTGCACGCGAGGTAGGCGAACCGTTGGTCTGGTCTGATCCTCCAGATTGAACTGTTTCGTTAGGTGCCGGTTTACAGGTTGGTGTCAATGAACGCCGTGAGCTGTGACTTTGACAAGGCGCCTACCTTGGTAGCCTCAACGTTGCCATTTTTGAAAAGCATCAGTGTCGGAATGCCGCGAATGCCGTATTTCGGCGGCGTCTGCGGATTTTCGTCGATGTTCAGCTTGGCTACCTTGATTTTGCCCTGATACTCCTGCGCGATTTCCGTTAGTATGGGCGCGATCATTTTACAGGGGCCACACCATTCGGCCCAGTAATCGACCAGAACAGGTTCAGCGGAATCAATAACTTCATTTTGGAAGGATTCGTCGGTTAGATAAACGATAGTATCGCTCACGCTATAGGGCCTCCTGACCACGTAATACTGCTGATGAAGATAACGGGGGTGTTGAGTTTGGAACGCGGACCTTCTTGGGCATTGCCACTTGTTGGCAAAGGCTTTTCGCTGAACTCGGTGCTGCCACCGGCTGTCTGTTATGCAGCGGGAGTAATTTCAGCCCAAAAAGCTCTGGAATGCAAGTCCAACCGTCATTTAAATGCGTTACGCTAGGAAATTATGAAAAACGACCATTTGAGCAATATTGATTTCAGTAGCTTCGATCTGCCCAAAGAGCTTATGCAAGGTATTGAGGATGCAGGATTTATTGCCTGCACCCCGATACAGGAAAAGACCCTGCCACTGACGCTTCAGGGGCAGGACGTAGCGGGTCAGGCGCAGACAGGTACCGGCAAGACAGCAGCATTTCTGATCGCAGTGTTCAATCACCTGCTGAAAAATCCTGTTGATGCAGAGCGTAAACCGAATCAGGTTCGGGCGCTTATTCTTGCACCTACCCGCGAGCTTGCCATCCAGATTCACCGCGACGCTCTCAAGCTCGGCGAGCACACCGGACTCCGACTCGGTATCGCATATGGCGGGACCGATTACGATGTGCAGCGCAAGCAGTTTACCGACGGCGTGGATATCCTGATCGGCACGCCGGGCAGGATCATCGATTACTTCAAGCAGCACGTGTTCGATTTGCGCAGGGCTCAGGCAGTAGTGCTCGATGAAGCCGATCGCATGTTTGATCTGGGCTTTATAAAAGACGTGCGATTTCTGTTGCGCCGTTGTCCGCCTCCCGAACAGCGACTCGGTCTGCTGTTTTCGGCAACCATGTCATTTCGCGTCAACGAGCTTGCTTACGAGCATATGAATAATCCCAGGCAAGTGCAGGTCGAATCGGAGCGAGTGACTGCAGAGCGGGTACGCCAGGTGCTCTATCACACGGCCAATGAAGACAAGATTCCGCTGTTGCTTGGCATTATGAACAGGATAGGCGCGAGTCGCAGTATCGTGTTCGTCAATACCAAGCGCGACGCCGAAAAAGTATGGGGCTATCTCGAAAGCAATGGGCACAAGACAGCGATCCTCTCCGGCGATGTTCCGCAGAAGAAGCGCCAGTCGCTGCTCAAACAGTTTCAGGATGGCGAGCTGGCGATCCTGGTTGCCACTGATGTGGCAGCCCGGGGCCTGCACATCCCGGATGTCAGCCATGTATTCAATTACGACATGCCGCAGGATGCCGAGGATTATGTTCATCGTATCGGGCGCACCGCCCGTTTGGGTGCCGATGGCGATGCGATCAGCTTCGCCTGTGAAAAGTACGTCTATTCACTGCCTGAAATCGAGGCCTTTATCGGTCATGCGATTCCGGTAGAGCAGATTGACGATGCGATGCTGGTGAAACCCAGGCCGCCAGTTAGACGCCCGCAGAGCGATTTTCAGCCGAAGCATCAACCAAGGAGCGGCAAGCCTGGCGGAAATTCCCGCAGAAGCGGCAGCGGAAGGCGCTAGCCGCGTGGCGTGCGGGTTTGGACTGCGCCCGAAGCGGGCGCAGTGGAATGGTTTAATAGTGCGTTATAATCCTGTTTATTGATAACATAATGAATTAAGTCCCTGGCACTTAAGTTCTTTAACGGCCGGCCGCGGTTAATCGCACAGAGTATCTTTTGAATTCATGAGCTTATGGTAAGTCTCGCTTTGCCGCACACTACTCTCCAGCACTGGTTGCATACCGGGCGCATCCGCCAGTTGCCGACGCTGATCAACGTGCTGCTGATCATCTGGCTGGCATGGCTGGTGGCAGGTTTGAGCTGGATCGTCATTCCGGCACCCGATGGAGCGTCGCAGGTCGCTGCCACTCCGCCTGCAGCCGTTCAACGTCAGCAGCCGCTTTTCGATGAGCGCCAGATCGCCAGCTGGCACCTGTTCGGGATTGCAGGTCAGGACCAGCCGGTAAAGACCGCGCCAGTCAATGCGCCGGAGACGCGCTTGAAGTTGACGCTGCGTGGTGTGTTTTCCAGCGAGAGTGCCGATGAGGCTCGGGCTATCGTGGGCGATCCCAGAGGCAAGGAGCAAGGCTACTCGGTAGGCGATCCCCTGCCGGGCGGCGCAAGGCTGGCGGAAATTTATCCGGACCGGATTATTCTGGAACGCAGCGGTCGGTTCGAAACCTTGCGACTGCCCAGAGAGCTGGTGGAATCGGGGTCTATGGCTACAGGTTCCGCCGCTTCCCCAGAGCCATCCGGTAGTGTCGATCGGGCTGTAGCATTCAACCGCTACCGCACTGAAGTAAAAAACAATCCGGCTGCGATCCTGAACTATCTGCGCGCCACACCCGCGCGCGAGCGGGGGGAATTTATCGGATTTAATATTCAGCCTGGTCCGCAGCCGGGAGCCCTGGAAGAGCTTGGCTTGCAGCCGGGAGATGTCGTGACGGCGATAAATGGCGTTGCAATCGATTCGCCAGCTACAGGCATGCAGGCGATGCAGAGTCTGGGAGAGGGCGATACAGCCAGCGTCACCCTGTTGAGGGGCGGACAGGAAATGTCGCTCAGTCTGGTACTGCCGACAACCGAACAATAAACAGGAGTAGAGACCAGTGATATCCCGGATCGGTATTCTCAATCCCCTACAGCGCCTGATTATGGTGATGTGTTTTATCTGGGCTGGTTCTTTGCAGGCCCAGAACATCACCTTGAATCTCAAGGATGCGGATATCAATGCATTGATCAGCACAGTCGCTGAGATCACCGGCAGCAATTTTATTGTCGATCCAAGGGTCAAGGGCAAAGTCACTGTCATTTCCTCCCGGCCGATGAATGCCGATGAGGTCTACCAGGTTTTTCTTTCGATTCTTCAGGTGCACGGTTTCGCTGCGGTACCCAGCGGAGAAGTGATAAAGATCGTGCCGGATGTCAGCGCCAAACAGGACCGCATCCCGACCGTCGGCGACGAGGATCCCGGTGTCGGCGATGAAATGGTTACCCGGGTCGTGCAGGTTGATAATGTCGCTGCAGCGCAGCTGGTGCCGATTCTGCGACCGCTGGTGCCTCAGCAGGGCCATCTGGCGGCCTATCCGGCCACTAACGTGTTAATCATCTCCGATCGTGCCGAGAACGTAAGCCGCCTGGTCAGCATCATTCGCCGTATCGATACCGTAAGCGATAGCGAAGTCGAAATCATTCGTCTTCAATATGCATCCGCTGCAGAGGTTGTGCGGATACTCACGGCAGTCAGTCGCAGTGATCCGGGGCAGCCGAAAGCGCCGGGCAGCGCCGGCACCACGACGTTGATCGCGGATGAGCGCACCAACAGCGTCCTGCTCGGCGGGGATCGCGGTGAACGTCTCCGGCTTCGGGCCATTATCTCGCATCTCGATACACCGCTTGAGCGCGATGGAAACACCAAGGTCGTCTATCTTAAATATGCCAAGGCTGTCGATCTGGTGCAGGTGCTGCAAGGCGTCGGGCAAAGTCAGGGTGAGGGCGCGCAGGGCAAGCCGCAGGCCGGCGCCAGCTCTGATAAGCAGCTCGACATACAGGCGGACGAAGCAACCAACGCGCTGGTCATAAGCGCACCTCCGGCAATGATGATGGCGCTTGAATCGGTTATCCGTCAGCTGGATATCCGCCGATCGCAGGTGTTGATTGATGCGATCATCGCTGAAGTGGGCGAACGGAAAGCGCGGGAGCTGGGTTTGCAGTGGGTGGTCAATGGCTCGTCCAGTGCCGGGAGTCCGATCGGTGGCACTAGCTTTAATAATGTGGGCACCCCGGCGACCAACATAGTCAGCGGTGTACTTTCCGGTAACTTCCCAGGCCTCGGCAATGGACTTTCCATGGCTGGCGGCAGTATCACCGACGGTGGCCAGATAAACTGGGGTGTTATCGTGCAGGCGTTGGCGTCAGACAGCGACACCAACGTGCTTTCGACCCCGTCACTGGTCACGCTGGATAACGAAGAGGCCGAAATCATCGTTGGTCAGAATGTCCCGTTTGTCACCGGTTCCTTCACCACTTCGGTGAGTGGCGGTCAATCAGTTGATCCGTTCCAGACTATCAATCGTGAAGATGTCGGCATCACCTTGCGGGTGAAGCCGCAGATCAACGAGGGCGATGCGATCGTGCTCGAGATTGAGCAGGAGACCTCCGCGATCTCGCCAAGCGCTGCGGCTTCCGACATCATTACAGACAAGCGCTCTATCAAGACCAAGGTGCTTGTCGAGGACGGTCAGGTCATCGTGCTGGGCGGCCTGATCGAGGATCGCGTTACCGAAAGCGAGCAGAAAGTGCCGCTGCTCGGTGATTTGCCGGTGCTCGGTGCCTTGTTCCGTTCCACGGGAACCAATCGCGACAAAGTGAATCTCATGGTCTTCATCCGTCCGTCGATCATCGAAGACAAGAAAGTCGCCGATACCTATACCTCTGGTAAATACAATCTTATGCGTGCTCAACAATTTGAGCTGCACGAGCCGGGTGTGCCGCTGCTGCCGGGGGAGGAAATACCTCGGCTGCCGGAATTCGACGAGCTGCTGGAACTGCCGCCGCCGTACCAGGCGACACCCTACGAAGCAACGCCGAGCGAGGTTCTGCCCGGCGATGATATGAGCAAGGAGTGAGATGTCCAGAACTGAACTCGATGTCGTAGAGGAGGTCGAGGCCGGCCCTACGCGCGCCTGGCGCCCGACTTTCGGATTTGCCAAGCGTCATGGCGTACTGGTGTCCGAGTCGCGAGAGAACGCGGTGCTGGTGATGCTGAGTCCTGATGCCGATCCCCAGGCATTGGTGGAGGTGCGGCGCTTCGTCGGTCGCCCTCTGCAGCTGGAGCGCATCAGCAAACAACAGTTCGATGCGTTGCTGGCAACATCTTACGAGCAGCGCTCTAACGAAGCCATGCAGATGATGGAGGATCTTGGTGATGACCTGGATCTTTTTGCCGTCGCCCAGGCCTTGCCGGAGACGGAAGATCTGCTCGAGAGTGAAGACGACGCCCCGATAATTCGACTGATCAATGCGCTTCTGACCGAAGCGGTCAAAGAGAATGCGTCCGACATCCACATTGAGCCATTCGAAAACCGGCTGGTCGTGCGCTTTCGTGTGGATGGTGTATTGCGGGAGGTGTTGCAGCCGCAACGGGTGCTGGCGCCACTGCTGGTTTCACGCATCAAGGTCATGGCGAAGCTCGATATAGCCGAAAAAAGATTGCCGCAGGACGGCCGCATTTCTCTGCGCGTCGCCGGACGTGCTGTCGATGTTCGCGTATCGACACTACCCTCGGGCCATGGCGAACGTGTGGTGCTGCGTCTGCTGGACAAGCAGGTGGGCCGCCTGGACCTCTCGCATCTCGGTATGGGCGCGGCCACCGAACAGGTGATCGATCGTCTCATTCAGCGGCCCTACGGCATCATTCTCGTTACCGGACCGACCGGCTCCGGAAAGACTACAACCCTGTATGCGGCGCTCGAACGGCTCAACAATAAACGCCGAAACATCATGACGGTCGAAGACCCGATAGAGTATTACCTGGACGGCATCGGTCAGACCCAGGTCAATACCAAGGTTGAAATGAGCTTTGCGAGGGGTTTGCGCGCAATCCTGCGACAGGATCCCGATGTGGTCATGGTGGGTGAGATACGCGATCTCGAGACTGCGGAAATCGCTGTTCAGGCCAGCTTGACCGGTCACCTGGTGTTCTCCACGTTACATACGAACAGTGCTGCCGGTGCGGTAACGCGCTTGCGCGACATGGGGGTCGAACCCTTTCTATTGTCTTCCAGCCTGGTTGCAGTGCTGGCTCAGCGGCTGGTGCGTGTGGTCTGTGACCACTGCAAGGAGCCCTATACGGCCACACCAGTGGACTGCAACATGCTCGGCATAGATCCTGCCAATCCGCCGACCCTGTACCGCGCCGCTGGCTGTCCGGAATGTAACCAGCTTGGTTACCGGGGTCGTACCGGTATCTATGAACTGATCGAGATCGATGACGAAATGCGCACCCAGATCCATGATGGTGCGGGCGAGCAGGTGCTGGAGGTTCATGCGCGCCAGCATTCGCCGGGTATTCGTCAGGATGGCTGGCGCCGCGCATTGGCCGGTCAGACTACTGTTGAAGAGGTGCTGCGCGTCACCAGCGAAGGCTGAGCGACGGCTTTCTCATGGGTGCATTTGAATATGTCGCGCTGGATTCCGGCGGCAAGGAAAAGAAAGGTGTTCTGGAGGGCGATACTGCGCGGCAGGTGCGTCAGCAGCTGCGCGAGCAGGGGTTCATGCCCCTGGATGTCCAGGAAACCAGCCAGCGTCAGGTCAAGTCGGAGCAGCGCAAGACCGGCAGCCGGCGCCGCGTAAGCTCGACGGATCTTGCATTGATCACGCGGCAGCTGGCGACCCTGGTGCGCTCCGGTTTGCCGTTGGAAGAATGCCTGCAGGCTGCTGCCCAGCAGACTGAAAAACCGCGCATCAAAAGCATGCTGCTGGCCGTGCGTTCACGAGTCATGGAAGGCCATACTCTGGCGACCGGCCTGGGCGATTATCCGCACGTATTTCCGGAACTCTATCGGACCACGGTATCTGCCGGTGAACAATCCGGGCATGTGGAAGTGGTGCTGGAACGCCTCGCGGATTACACGGAAAACCGCCAGCAGATGCAGCAGAAAATCCAGCTGGCGCTGTTCTACCCGGCATTGCTGACACTGGTGGCCGTGTTCGTTGTGGTGGGACTCATGACCTATGTGGTGCCGCAGGTCGTTCAGGTATTCGAGAACATCGGCCAGGAGCTGCCCTGGCTCACGCGAACGCTGATATCGATCAGTGATTTCATGCGGAGTTACGGGATTGTTCTGCTTGTGTTGCTGGTGGCGACAGGCGGTGGTGGCGTCTGGCTTCTGCGCAAGGAAGGTCCCAGGAGGCGTTTCCATGCCTTGCTACTGCGGCTACCGCTGATTGGACGCCTGGAACGGGGTATCAATGCCGGTCGTTTTGCACGCACCTTCAGCATCGTTACCGCCAGCGGTGTGCCGGTGCTCGAGGGGCTGCGCATCGCCGCAACCGTCATGTCCAATCTGCCCATGCGTGATGCGGTCGAAGAGGCCTCGCGCAAGGTTCGTGAAGGCGCGAGTATTTATGCAGCACTGGAAAAGAGCGGCTATTTCCCACCGATGACCGTGCACCTGATCGCCAGCGGTGAAGCCAGTGGCAAGCTGGAAGAAATGCTGGAGCGTGCGGCAATCAACCAGGAGCGCGAAATCGAAACCATGATTTCAGCCATTATGGGCCTGTTCGAACCGGTACTGATTCTGGTTATGGGTGCTGTCGTGCTGATTATCGTGCTGGCTATCCTGTTGCCGATATTCAATTTGAATCAGCTGGTCGGGTAGGCTGCTGATAGTTTCAATGAAAATCGCGTGACTGTGTAGCGAGCCTGCCAAGTAAATGCGAATGATCTTCAAGACGCCTGGCGATCAGGTGTATCACGCTTCCCTCTCGTTGCACTTCTCCCGCCACTTCCAGCAGCCTCGCCTGTAACAGTGTTTTACGCTGGTGCTCTGCCAGGCTCGGCCAGACGATCACCTGAGTGACTCCGGTTTCATCCTCCAGCGTAATGAACGTCACGCCCGATGCATTGCCGGGGCTTTGCCGCCCGGTCACGATGCCCGCCGTGCGCGTCAGGCTGCCATGCCTGCAGGCGTGGATATGTTGCGCCGATTTCAGACCACGGGCATTCAGCCTGGACCGTAATAGCGCCAGGGGATGGCGGCCCAGGCTAAGACCAAGGCTGGCATAATCGGCTACCAGCCCCTCACCTTCGGTGGGCACTTTCAGGGGTGGTGGCGTTTCAGCAATGCTGGTGTGTTCCAGTAACGGTCGTTCCGCTTCGATTCCGGCACAGGCCCAGCGGGCCAGGTGGCGATGACCGGCCAGCGCTATCAGTGCATTGGCGGCGGCCAGGGCTTCCAGATCGCCACGATTGAGCCGCGCCCGCCGGGCCAGGTCGTCTACATCATGAAATGGCTGCTGCGCACGCGCAGCAATCAGCCGTTCCGCTCCGGCGCGTGATAAACCCTTGATCACCTGCAGCCCAAGCCGTAATGAAATCGGCTCTGATGTCAGTGTGGACTCCCACTCGCTATGGCACACATCGACCGGGCGTACCTCTCCAGCGTGGCGGCGCAGGTCATCGACCAGCTGCCGGGTGCTGTAAAAACCCATTGGCTGACTGTTCAGCAGGGCACAGGTAAAGGCCCCCGGGTAATGATGTTTGAGCCAGGCGGATACATACACCAGCAGTGCAAAACTGGCGGCGTGTGATTCCGGAAATCCATATTCGCCGAACCCCAGGATCTGCCGGAATATCTGCCGGGCAAATTGTTCGGGATAACCGCGAGCATGCATGCCGTCGACCAGGCGTTGTTCGAATTCCATTATTTCGCCGTGTTTGCGCCAGGTTGCCATGGAGCGACGCAGACGATCAGCTTCGCCAGGTGTAAAGCCCGCCGCAACTACTGCCAGCTTGATCACCTGCTCCTGAAAAATGGGAATGCCCAGGGTCCGTTCCAGCACTGCGCGCACCGCTTCTGAAGGATAGCTGACCGGTTCCAGGCCCTGCCGGCGCCGCAGGTAAGGATGCACCATTTCTCCCTGAATGGGACCCGGACGAACAATTGCGACCTCGATGACCAGGTCGTAAAAGCAGGCCGGTCGCAGACGCGGCAGCATGGACATCTGGGCCCGTGATTCGATCTGGAATACGCCGACAGTATCCGCACGGGAAATCATGTCATATACGGCGGGATCTTCGGCGGGAATGTTGTCCATGCCCAGTTGTCGACCGTAGTGCCGGTTGACCAGTGCGAAACAGCGTTGAATGGCGCTCAACATGCCCAGTGCCAGGCAGTCGACCTTGAGTAGGCCGAGCGCATCGAGATCGTCCTTGTCCCATTGAATGACGGTACGCTCCGGCATCGCGGCATTTTCAATCGGTACCATGCGATTGAGTGCCGAGCGGGCGATGACAAAGCCTCCTACGTGCTGTGACAGGTGGCGGGGAAAGCCAATCAATTGATGCACCAGTTGCATGAGGCGCCGGATCAGCGGGTGCTGCGGGTCAAAGCCGGCCTCGCGCAGGCGTTGTGGATCAATCCGGCGGCCGTCCCACCAGTGAATGGTTTTGCTGAGACGATCCACCTGATCGATGCTCAGCCCCAGTGCCTTGCCCACGTCGCGTATTGCGCTTTTGGGTCGGTAAGAGATGACAGTTGCGGCCAGCGCGGCGCGATCGCGACCGTATTTCCGGTAGATGTATTGAATCACCTCCTCGCGGCGCTGGTGTTCGAAATCAACATCGATATCGGGCGGCTCGTTGCGCTGCTTCGAGATGAAGCGTTCGAATAATGTATCTATGCGCGCCGGATCGACTTCAGTGATACCCAGGCAATAGCAGACTGCGGAATTAGCCGCTGAACCGCGTCCCTGACAAAGAATGTTGCGCGAACGCGCAAACTGCACAATGTCGTGGACAGTAAGGAAGTACGGTTCATAGTGCAGTTCCGCGATCAGCGCCAGTTCGTGCTCGATCAGCGCGTGGATTTTGTCCGGTATGCCATTTGGCCAGCGACGGGTCATGCCGGCTTCGGTGAGCTGGCGCAACCAGGCGGCCGGAGTCAGAGTTTTCGGCACCAGCTCTTCGGGATATTCATAACGCAATTCATCCAGTGAAAAATGGCAGCGTTCGGCTATACCGACAGTCTCATTCAGTAGCTTGAGCGGATACAGCTGTGCCAGTCGCCGGCGGCTGCGCAGGCAGCCTTCACTGTTGGCGTGCAGTTTGAATCCGGCATCCTGAATACGGATGCCGAGACGAATGGCCGTAACAATATCCTGCAGCAGGCGGCGCTTGCGGATATGCATATGCACATCACCGCAGGCTGTCAGCGGCAGATCGAATTGCCGACCCAGTGTTTCCAGGACGTGCAGACGTTGCCGGTCCCGGCCATCCAGGCGCCGGGTTACGCCGATCCAGGCGCGTGTCGGAAAATGTGCCTGCAGCCATGCCGCAGTATCCTGAATCGTAGCCGTGGAACATTTCTCGGCGTGCATCCAGATTACCAGGCAGCGGTTGGCGCAGCTCGACAGGTCTTCGAGCTGTAGTTGATATGCGCCCTTGGGCGCGCGACGCCGGGCTTTGCTGATCAGTTCCGACAGATCGCCATACGCATCCCGGTCGGGCGCCAGCACTACCAGCTGTATGTCATCGAGTTGGAATGTGCTGCCCAGGATCAGCTTCAGGCCGACTTCCCGGGCGGCCAGGAAAGCGCGCACGGCGCCGGCCAGAGAACATTCATCGGTCAGGGCCAGAGCGCTGTATCCAAGCTTGTGTGCCTGGAAAACCAGTTCCTCGGGTGCGGAGGCCGCGCGCAGAAAACTGAAATAACTGAGCGTATGCAGTTCGGCGTAGGCGGGCGCCGGCGTGTCGGGTTTTGCTTGCTTCATACTGTATAAATATACAGTATAAAACCGGGTGCGGGGCAAGAACGGCCGCGTCAGTATTGTATTTTGTTACAGCCTTTATGGATTTCCCTGCTGCTCGCCGGGGGTAAATTGCTCCCGCATCCTCTATTATAGGCGCCATGGAAGAGAAACAGAGTCTGCTGAAATTTCCCTGTCAGTTTCCCATCAAGGCGATGGGTCGACCTGAATCCGGCTTCGAACTCAAGGCGCTGACCATAGTGAAGCGGCACGTAATTGATTTCGAAGATGAAAATATGAAGACTGTGAGCAGTCGCAAGGGCAACTACCGGTCCGTCACCTTTGTCATCAATGCCACCAGCCAGGATCAACTGGATGGACTGTACCGGGAGCTGACTGCCTGTGATGAATTGCTGATGGTGTTGTAGCAGTGCTGAGAGTCAGGCGACTGGGTCTGTGCGACTACACGCCGGTGTGGCGTGATATGCAGGCCTACAGCGCCGAACGTGGCGCGGATGCTGAAGACCAGTTGTGGTGGCTGCAGCATGCGCCGGTATTTACGCTGGGGATGAACAGCAAGCCCGAACATCTGCTGAATCCCGGTGATATTCCGGTGATTCCGATCGATCGGGGTGGTCAGGTCACCTACCACGGTCCCGGACAGCTGGTGGTCTATGTGCAGCTGGATCTGCGCCGTCTTGGCATCGGTGTTCGCCAGCTGGTGCAACTGCTCGAGCAATCCGTGATCGACTGGCTGGCCGAGCGGGGCATTGTTGCCGAAGCGCGCCGGGATGCGCCGGGCGTGTATGTGCAGGGCGCCAAAATTGCCGCACTGGGTTTGCGGGTAAAACGCGGCTGTAGCTACCATGGCCTCAGTTTTAATGTCGATATGGACCTGGAACCGTTTTCCCGGATCAATCCATGCGGATATCCGGGGCTGGCGGTGACGCAGCTGAAAGATCTCGGTGTCGGGCTCTCGGTTGAGGAAGTTGCGCACGACTGGTTGCCGCGTCTGGCGGCACAGCTGTGTTACCGTGACTCGCCGAAAACGTGACGAAATCAATTAATCAGGATTATGTGATGTCGGAAAAACTCCAGAAACACCAGCGTGGCGAAGCGAAAATTGCGCGCATTCCCATCAAGGTCGAGCCGACCGTTACGCCGCTGCGCAAGCCGGCCTGGATACGCGCACGATCGCCCGCCGGTCCCGAAGTCCAGCGCCTGAAAAAAGTGCTGCGCGACAAGCGCCTGCACACGGTGTGCGAGGAAGCCTCCTGCCCGAATCTCGGCGAGTGTTTCACACACGGCACTGCAACGTTCATGATCATGGGCGATATCTGTACCCGTCGCTGTCCATTCTGCGATGTGGCGCACGGGCGTCCTGATGCGCTGGAT
Organism: Thiogranum sp.; assembly: GCA_024636585.1. Taxonomy (GTDB): domain Bacteria; phylum Pseudomonadota; class Gammaproteobacteria; order DSM-19610; family DSM-19610; genus Thiogranum. The sequence goes on from JAGXGS010000017.1 coordinate 18,356, forward strand.
GCGGATGAGCCATTGCATCTGGCCGAAACCATCCAGGCAATGGGACTCCGCTATGTCGTTGTGACCTCGGTCGACCGCGATGATCTGCGCGATGGTGGCGCCCAGCACTTTGTCAGTTGCATCCAGAATATCCGGCAACTCAACCCGGATACTCGCATCGAGGTACTGGTGCCGGATTTCCGCGGGCGCATGGATCGGGCGCTGGAAATTCTGCGTGCGGCGCCGCCGGATGTCTTTAATCACAACCTTGAAACGGTGCCGGCGTTGTACAAGAAGGTGCGCCCAGGTTCCGATTATGAATGGTCGCTGGATCTGTTGCAGAAATTCAAGCAGGAACATCCGCAGGTGCTGACCAAATCAGGATTAATGCTGGGCGTCGGTGAAACGCTCGACGATGTTCGCCAGGTCATGGAGGATCTGCGCGCGCACCAGGTCGACATGTTGACCCTGGGTCAATACCTGCAACCGAGCAAGCACCATTTGCCGGTCGATCGTTTCGTGCATCCTGACGAGTTCGAACAATTGCGTGAAGCCGGCGAACAGATGGGCTTCAGCCAGGTTGCAAGTGGTCCCATGGTCCGATCTTCCTATCACGCCGACCAGCAGGCGGCAGGGCTGGTCTAGGGCCCGCCAGCGGCCCCATGCATCTGGTTG
>JAGXGS010000018.1 GCA_024636585.1 Thiogranum sp.
CCCTAACGTTCTTATGTCCACGAAATGCCCGGCGATCGCGGCCGCAGCCGCCATCGCCGGACTCACCAGGTGCGTGCGCCCTCCGGCTCCCTGCCGTCCTTCGAAGTTACGGTTGGACGTCGAGGCGCAACGTTCGCCGGGTTGAAGGCGATCGGCGTTCATTGCCAGGCACATAGAACAGCCTGGGTCGCGCCACTCGAATCCGGCGTCGAGAAAAATTCTGTCCAGCCCTTCCGCTTCGGCCTGTTGCTTCACCAGGCCGGAGCCAGGCACGATCATGGCCTGAAGGATCGAACTGGCGACCTTGCGCCCCTTGATCACGGCCGCCGCAGCACGCAGGTCCTCGATTCGCGAATTGGTGCAGGAACCGATGAAAACCCGGTCGAGCGGGATGCTCACAATCGGCGTGCCTGCGGCAAGGCCCATATATTCGAGCGCCTTGCGCATACCGGTGCGCTTCACTGGATCGGCTTCATCTTCCGGATCGGGAATCGCTTCGTCGACCGCGACCACCATCTCGGGAGAAGTCCCCCAGGTTACCTGCGGCCGTATATCCCCGGCTTCCAAAACGACCACCCGGTCGAATGAGGCATCAGCGTCGCTGTGCAGGTCTCTCCAGCTTGCCACCGCAGCGTCCCAATCCTGATCTCTGGGTGCAAACGGGCGTCCGGCGACATAATCGATAGTCTTCTGGTCAACCGCCACCATGCCGGCTCGCGCGCCGGCTTCTATGGCCATGTTGCATACTGTCATACGGCCTTCCATCGAAAGCGATTCGATGGCGCTGCCGGCGAACTCAATGGCGTAACCGTTACCACCTGCAGTACCAATGTTACCGATGATCGCCAGCACCACGTCCTTGGCTGTCACGCCAGGGCCGAGTTCACCCTCCACGCGCACCTGCAGATTCTTCGATTTCTTCTGGATCAGACATTGCGTCGCCAGCACGTGCTCGACTTCCGACGTGCCGATGCCGAAAGCCAGCGCACCGAACGCGCCGTGCGTCGAGGTATGGGAATCGCCGCACACCACCGTCATACCGGGCAACGTCGCACCCTGCTCCGGACCGATCACGTGCACGATGCCCTGACGCACGTCGCTCATGGGAAATTCGGTGATTGCGAACTCGCTGCAGTTGCTATCCAGCGTTTCCACCTGGATACGAGCCACAGGATCGGTAATCCCGGCGACGCCCCTGGCACGGTCCGAAGTGGGGACATTATGGTCCGGCACGGCCAGAATCGATCCAGTGCGCCAGGGCTTCCGCCCGGCCAGCCGCAGGCCCTCGAACGCCTGGGGTGATGTGACCTCATGAACCAGGTGGCGATCTATATAGATGAGTGCCGTGCCATTGCTGTCTTCACGCACCCGGTGGGAATCCCACAATTTATCGTAAAGCGTCTTGCCGCTCATAGTGTCCTCCTGCATGCCGGCTATCCTACAATCGGACTTCAAATTACTCAAATTCATATTTTTCATCTATTCTATTACTTTCAGGAATAGATAAACCCGGACTCCAGGTATGGATATCGCAGCTTTCAAGGCATTTATAGCGGTGGCGGAAAGTGGCTCGTTCTCGCTGGCCGCGGAACGCCTGTTTCTGACCCAGCCAGCCATCAGCAAACGTATCGCCGGACTCGAGGCAACGCTCGAGACGCGTCTGTTCGATCGCATCGGCCGTCGGGTGGTGCTCACCGATGCGGGGCGCGCCCTGCTGCCCCGGGCGCGCAACATTCTGATCGAACTCGAAGACAGCATGCGCGCCCTCTCGAACCTGAACGGCAAGATCCAGGGCAGGTTGCGCTTCGGCACCAGCCATCACATCGGCCTGCACCGTCTGCCACCGGCGCTCAAGCGCTTCACCCGGCAACATCCGCAGGTACGCCTGGATATCCGCTTCATGGATTCCGAAGCCGCCTGTCACGCAGTGGAACGGGGCGAACTGGAACTGGCCATTGTCACCCTGCCACCTGAACCCCTGCCGAATCTGGCGGCACGTGAAATCTGGCCGGATCCACTGGATATCGTGGTGGCAAACGATCATCCCCTGCTCACGCAGCCGCAACTGCGGATCGAAGATCTCGCGCAGCATCCTGTAATACTGCCGGCGTCGAATACCTACACACATCAGATCGCCCGGCAGGTGTTCAACAAACTCGATCTCAAGCTCGATGTCGCGCTATCCACCAACTATCTTGAAACCATCAAGATGCTGGTCTCGGTCGGCATTGGCTGGAGTCTGCTCCCGCACACGATGCTGGACAGACAGATCCGCAGGTTGCCGTTCGAAGCACTGACGCTGCAACGGGTGCTGGGAGTTGTGCATCATCGTGACAGAACCCTCTCGAACGCTGCCACCGCCCTGGTGGATTTACTGAAGTAAACGCCAATCCTGATTTGCACCGGCAGGTCCGGAACCGTTAAGCTCAATACACCGGTTTATATCCGGCTGGATACGATTATGGACAACAAGCAAGCAGAAAAAAAAGGCTTATACCTGGCGCTGATCAGCGTCCATGGCCTGACACGTGGACATGACCTGGAGTTGGGAAGAGATCCGGATACCGGTGGACAAACCCGTTACGTGGTCGAACTGACGCGGGCGCTGGCACAGTGTCCGGAAGTCGAGCGCGTCGATCTTCTAACCCGGCGCGTCGTGGACAGCAATGTCAGTTCAGACTATGCTCGCGGGGAAGAACCGCTCGGTAATAACGCCTACATCATCCGCCGCAATGCCGGGCCTGATGGCTACATCCGCAAGGAAGAGCTATGGGATCACCTGGATTCCTTTGTCGATAATCTTGCGCATTATTTGAGCGAAGCGCCGCGCCTGCCCGACATCATCCACAGTCATTATGCAGATGCCGGCTACGTCGGCAGTCGTCTTGCTGCGCTGCTGGGCATCCCCCTCGTGCATACCGGGCATTCCCTCGGCAGAGTCAAACGCCGGCGCCTGCTCGCCGCCGGCATGAAGCCGCTTGAAATCGAACAGCAGTACAATATGGCACGCCGCATCGAGGCCGAGGAAAATGCGCTCGGTGCCGCCGAAGTGGTAATCGCGAGTACGCATAACGAGATAGAGGATCAATATGCGCGCTATGATTTCTATCAGCCGGAACACATGCGCGTCATTCCCCCGGGCACCGATCTCGAAAACTTTTTTCCGCCAACTGGGAAGACGCAGCAGCATCCGATTGCCGAGCAGATAAATCGTTTTCTGCGCAATCCCGACAAGCCGATGATCCTGGCACTGTCACGCCCGGACTCGCGTAAAAACATCTCTACGCTGATCCGCGCCTATGGCCAGTCGCAAGAGTTGCGGCGGGCTGCAAATCTGGTGATCGTCGCAGGCAATCGTGACGATCTCCGCGAAATGGAGAGCGGCCCGAAGACTGTCCTGACAGAGATCCTGATGCTGATCGATCAGTACGACCTGTACGGTCATGTCGCCTATCCGAAGGCCCATAAGCCGGAAGAAGTACCGGTGATGTACCGCCTGGCAGCCGCTTCACGGGGTGTCTTCGTCAATCCGGCACTGACCGAACCCTTCGGGCTGACCCTGATCGAAGCCGCAGCCAGTGGCTTGCCAGTAGTCGCTACTGAAGACGGCGGTCCGCAAGACATTATCAGCACCTGTCAGAACGGAATACTGGTTGATCCACTCGATACCAAGGCGATAGGCAAAGCATTGCTTAAGGTAATCTCCAATGCCGCGCTCTGGCAGAAGCTGTCCGCGAATGGATTGAAAGCCGCTCACGATCATTATTCATGGACAGCGCATGCCGAAAGTTATCTGGAAGTCATCCGGCCCCTGCTGGAGAAGGCCCGACCACTGGAGCGGGCGCCATTGTTGCGTCGTCGCATGCTCTACCACGACCGTGCCCTGTTTACCGACCTGGACCAGAACCTGCTTGGCGACCCCAATGCACTGGCCGAGCTGCTGCTGTTGATCCGCGAGAATCGACAGTGCGTGAGCTTTGGAATTGCGACAGGTCGGGGACTGGAATCTGCATTATCGCTGATGAAGCGCTTCGGCATTCCGATGCCCGACGTCCTGATTACCCATGTCGGCACCGAAATCTATTATGCCCCGCAGCTCACCGCCGATCTGGCCTGGAGCCGCCACATTGATTACCTGTGGAATGCCGATGCGGTGCGACGCACGCTCGGTCCGATTCCAGGTCTGGAGTTGCAACCCAAGCACGAGCAGGGCCAGTTCAAGGTGAGCTATTACTACGACCCGAAAAAGGCGCCGTCGATCGATGAGCTCAACAGCCTGTTGCACCAGGCGGACCTTGCGGTCAACAGTTTTGTCTCCTTTGGACAGTACCTGGATATTGTGCCGGTACGTGCATCCAAGGGACTGGCGCTGCGGTATTTTGCAAGCCAATGGGACATTCCTCTCGATCACATCCTGGCTGCCGGTGGTTCCGGCACCGATAAGGATATGATGCTCGGCAATACGCTGGGCGTCGTGGTCGCCAACCGTCATGAAGAAGAACTTGGTGATCTCACCGAGATGCACAGCATCTATTTTGCCAGGCGTCCGTTTGCAGCCGGCATCATGGAGGCTATCGCGCATTACGATTTTCTCAGTGCCTGCCGGGCACCCAACCAGAGCGAGGCAGTCTGATGCCGGACCGCCTGCTGGTCTGCACGGATCTGGATCGCACGCTAATTCCCAACGGAGCGCAGCCTGAATCGCCGGGCGCACGGCCGCTGCTGCGGGGACTGGTCGCGCGTCCGGAAGTCCGTCTGACCTATGTCACCGGACGCCACCAGGAACTGGTTGAAGAGGCGATGGCTGAATACGCTTTGCCCGCGCCGGATTTCGTCATCGGCGATGTCGGCACCAGCATTTATTCGGTTAACGATCATGACTGGAAACCCTGGGCGGCATGGCACGATGTGCTGTTTTCTGCATGGGGTCATACCGACGGTCCGGGCATGCTGAGGCTGTTCTCCGACGAACCGGAACTGACACCGCAGGAAGACGCCAAACAGGGCCGCTTCAAGTGCAGCTTTTATACCCCGGTTTCAATCGACAGCAGCAACTTGCAACAGCGCATGCAGGAGCGTCTTGAGCGCGAAAATCTCACTGCACGTATTATCTGGAGTATCGACGACAATCGGCAACTCGGCCTCATCGATGTCGTGCCCGCGGACGCATCGAAACTCCACGCATTGCGCTTTCTGATGCAACACGAAGATTTCGACTTAAGCAACACTGTGTTCGCTGGCGACAGCGGCAACGATCTTGAAGTGCTCACCAGTGACATTCCCGCAGTGCTGGTCGCCAATGCGACAGAAAGCATCCGCGCGGAGGCCCGCGAGCAAGCCATGGCAGCCGGCACAGAACAGGCTTTGTATGCGGCGACAGGCGGTTTCCGTGGCATGAACGGAAACTACAGCGCCGGTCTGCTCGAAGGACTGGTTCACTTCATGCCTGAAACCGACAGCTGGATAAAGGAACAATCCAATTGATGAATAACACCAGGCGACCCTGTATTTTTGGCGAAGTGCTGTTCGACCGCTTTCCCGATGGACAGGTGATACTGGGTGGCGCCCCCTTTAACGTTGCCTGGCATCTGCAGGCGTTCGGTCAGGCACCCCTGTTCGTCAGTCGCATCGGAGATGACAAGCTGGGCCGGCTGGTGCGTTCCGCCATGCAGGCATGGGGGCTTGATACCAGCGGTCTGCAAATCGACCCGGAACACGCCACCGGCAGCGTCGAAGTCACGTTCGACGCCGGCGAACCCAGTTATGAAATTCTGGCGGACAGTGCCTATGATCACATCGTCCCGGAGCTGCTCCCACCGGACGATGCCGGTCTTCTCTATCACGGCACACTGGCACTGCGTACCGCCTGTTCGGCAACTGCGCTGGCCGAGTTGAAGCGCGCCTCTGCGGCTCCTGTACTGCTGGATGTCAATCTGCGACCGCCCTGGTGGCAGGCACGGCAGGTGCTCGATCTGATCGACGATGCGCGCTGGGTGAAACTCAATCGCGATGAACTCGACACCCTGGTTAGCGGCGCTGATTCGCTGGACGACAAAGTGGCGCAACTCATGCAACAGCACCGCATCGAATTGCTGATCGTGACTCGCGGCAGCGATGGCGCCACGGCATTCGCGCGCGATGGCAGCACAGCAGCGGTGCAACCAGCGGCTGGCGCAGAGCTTGTCGACACGGTCGGAGCCGGCGATGCATTCACCAGTGTCATTGCTCTCGGTCTGTTGCTCGACTGGCCCCTGGATCGCACCATGACCCGTGCACAGCAGTTTGCATCCGCGCTGGTGGGTGTGCGCGGTGCAACCGTGCAGGACCCGCAGTTCTATCAGCGATTCCTCAGCGACTGGGAACTGTCACCGTCATGAGTCAGCGCATTGATCCGCTCCAGGCAGCCAAGGAATATCTGGTACAGCATCGCGATCAGGCGCTGCATTTCCTACACCTGTTGCAGGCGATTGGCAGGCCTTTTCTGCTACGCAGCAACATTCAGGATACCTTCACGCAACTGTGCGAGGACGACACTTCGGACGATCTCCAAAGTACACCGCTGGCCACGCTGAGTGAATCTTGTCAGGAAGCAGCTCTGGACAGAGCCTGGGTCTGTTTTGCATTGCGCCCGCGCATCGCGCGCTGGGTTTACGTCCGCCTCCACATCGAAACCCTGAACGTCGAGATCATTTCAGTCTCGGAATTCCTGGCATTCAAGGAGCGCCTGATAAACGGCGGCACCGATAGCGAGTGGGTTCTGGAAGTGGACCTGGAGCCCTTCTCGCGCCAGTTCTACAAGCTGCGCGAATCGGATTCCATCGGTCATGGGGTGGAGTTTCTCAACCGACACCTGTCCAGTCGACTGTTCGAAGACCTGGGCAAGGGCGGTCAGCGGCTGCTCGACTTTCTGACCGTGCACAAATACCGCAATCAGCAGCTCATGCTCAATGACGTTGTGGAAAATGTGCCGGAACTGCGCACTGCCTTACGCCAGGCGGAAACGCGGCTGCGGAGCGCCGATCAGACCCTGCCCTGGGAAAGCGTTGCCCAGGATCTGCGCAATCTCGGTTTTGAACCCGGCTGGGGTGACAGAATCGGCCGCATTCGCGATTCGATGCGGCTGCTGCTGGATATTCTCGAGGCACCTTCCCCGTTGGCGCTCGAACGCTTTCTCGGTCGTGTTCCGATGGTCTTTTCGCTGGCCATCCTTTCACCACATGGTTATTTCGGACAGTCCGGCGTGCTCGGGCGTCCCGACACCGGCGGTCAGGTGGTGTACATTCTCGACCAGGTGCGCGCACTGGAACACGAAATGCAGCGCCGCCTGCGCGAACAGGGGATCGATATCGAACCGCAGATCCTGGTGCTCACGCGCCTGATCCCGGAAGCGGACGGCACCAGCTGCGATCAGCGACTCGAACCCATCGTGGGCACCAGCAATGCACGCATTCTGCGGGTGCCATTTCGCAGCAAGCGTGGCGACATCATTCCGCACTGGATCTCGCGCTTCGACATCTGGCCCTATCTGGAGCGTTACGCGACCGAGGCGCAGCGCGAAATGCTTGCTGAACTGGGCGGCCGTCCCGACCTGATCATCGGCAACTATTCCGATGGCAATCTGGTCGCATCACTCATGTCGCAGCAACTGGGCGTTACCCAGTGCAACATTGCCCACGCACTGGAGAAAACAAAATATCTCTTCTCCGACCTGTTCTGGCAGGAAAACGAGGATCAACATCATTTTTCCTGCCAGTTCACCGCCGACCTGATCGCCATGAACAGTGCCGATTTCATCATCACCAGCACCTACCAGGAAATCGCCGGAACCGACGATACCCTGGGCCAGTACGAAAGCCATGCGGCTTTCACCATGCCGGGTCTGTACCGGGTGGTCGAGGGCATCGATGTCTATGACCCGAAATTCAATATCGTTTCACCGGGTGCGGATGCCAGCGTCTACTTCCCCTACTCGGATTCGGGGCGGCGCCTGGGACACCTGCAGGCAACCATTGAGGAACTTGTTTACGGTAGCAAAGCCGCATCCGATATACGCGGGGTCCTGAGCGATCCCGACAAGCCGCTGCTGTTCACCATGGCGCGCATGGACCAGATCAAGAATGTCACCGGGTTTGTCGACTGGTACGGAAATTCTCCGCAGTTGCGCAAACAGGCCAACCTGCTGGTCGTTTCCGGCCATGTGGATCCGGGCCGTTCGCCTGACACCGAAGAGCGCGCCCAGATCGAACTGATGCACGAACTCATGGATCGCCACGGACTCGATGGCCAGGTGCGCTGGCTCGGCCAGCACCTGGAAAAAACCTTTGCCGGGGAACTCTACCGCTTTATCGCTGACCGTCGCGGGGCTTTCATTCAGCCAGCGTTGTTCGAAGCCTTCGGCCTCACCGTCATCGAAGCGATGAGCTCTGGCCTGCCTACGTTTGCGACCTGCTTCGGCGGACCTCTGGAAATCATCGAGGATGGCCTGTCCGGATTTCATATCGATCCGAACCATGGCGAGCGCGCCACTCTTCGGATCAGCGAATTCCTGCAGCGTTGCGAACAGGAGCCGGAATACTGGCTGCGTATTTCTGAAAATGGATTGCAACGCGTCGCCGACCATTACACCTGGGAACGGTATGCGGAACGTATGATGACGCTGTCACGTGTCTATGGATTCTGGAAATATGTAAGCGACCTGGACCGCGCCGAAATGCGCCGCTACCTGCAGATGTTTTATGGACTGGAATTCCGACCACGGGCGCAACGGCTCGAAAACTGACACCGTCTCTTCCAGGTAGCCGCCTCCAGAGATTGCCGCGTCACTGCGTCCATAGAACCCCTTCCGGGTTCATTACGGGTACCTTACCCTTTCGGGTCAAGGCATCCGCGCAATGACGGGCATTCTCATTCTCTACAGCTCTGGTTACAGAGAAACGCCGAGCGCCTCCAGAGTGCGAAGCGTCAATCCTCCGCGCGGCAGATTCTTCTCCTCCTGGAACTGTTCCACAGCCCGCAAAGTTCCACCACCGGCGACACCGTCTATCGTACCGGGATTGAAACCGGCAGTTTGTAGCGCCTGCTGAACGCGCGTCACGACATCAGCGGTCATATTGGTCTGGCACAGCACCTGACGCCATTCCAGGCTTTCCTCTCCCACCTTGACGCGCTTCGACAGCGTTTTGAATTCCGCAGGAATGGCACTACGCTTTTCCTCGGCACTGGCGATCAGCTTGTGCACCTTGACCGGCTTCAATACCGCCGGCACCTCTTCCTTGACGAATGATGCCGGTTTTTTCACCACCTGCTTTTTCACGCTTTTGTACTCGGCCGGAATATCCTGCAAACAGATCTGCTGTCCGGTCTTGCGGCCGTCCGCCGGAGCGGCATCGTGGGCCGGGTGCCAGCTGAATGCCGCTTCGGAAACCAGCTTGCGCTGATTTACCTGCTCGTATACAGCAGGAATCTGCGTGCGCTTCTCTTTTTCAGGAGCGATCAGTTTTCTGACCTTGACGATTTTGTATTCCGCGGGAATGACTTCCTCTTTCACCGTTGCGGGAGTTTTTATGATCTGCTTTTCGACAGTCTTGTATTTGGCCGGAACCTCGACCAGGCACATGATCTCGCCGGTGGTGTTATCGATGCGTTCGATAGGACCACTCCCGCTCTTCCATACTGTCATGGCCGGCTCAACGAGAATCTTTTCAGTCACGGTTTCATAGACTGCAGGTATTTCGATTTTCTTCTTCGAAGCCTCCTTGACCAGCACCTTCTCTTCGATAGTCTCGTACTGCGCCGCGACAGTCTCGACTTTCTCGGCCGCCTCCTGCACCAGCACATCTTTGGGCTCGGTGCGGAATTTTGCCGGCTGCAGATATTCGTTGAAACACATGCCCGGTTCGGCTTCGCCCAGTTTCACCCCCGCTGAGCGCGCCGCGGCAAGCAATGCCGGACTGACCGGCAATCCACCCTTCTTCAGATCGGTCACCCATAGTCTGCGCGCCGGACTGACTTCGATCTTCTCACTCACTTCCTGATATTCAGCGGGCACCGGCACCAGCCGGGTTTCAGCCGCACTCACGGTAATGTTCTCTTCCACCCAGTCATACTGGGCAGCGATGGTTTCGATTTTCTCCGCGGCTTCGCGCACCATGACTTTCTCGGGCTTGACCTCGTACTGCGCCGGCACCATCACTTTTGCATAACACTGACCCGGCTTTGCGTCCGGCAGTGTATTGGTCTTGTCAACCGGTGCAGCATTCAGCATCAGTCCAGGTCCGGCCAACCCTGCGGTCATCATCAGGGTGATAATATTTTTTCGCATACTCGATTCTCCTCCAGGAGTGGCAACTGCCGGTCGGAATGCGTCTGCGACCGGCGAAGTGACAACCCGAAGGTTGCCGGCAACATTGTCAGCGGGGGAGTTCGCGTTTATCGCGGATGCGCCCGGCGTCATAATGCCCGGCAAGAGGATATGCAGTTAAGTTCTATATTTCCAGATGTCTCATGCAACCGACAGGTGTCTCCTGCGGCCGACAGACGCTTGATAAGTTATTCGTCGTAACCGAGCCCGGTGCCACGCGAATCACGCGAATCACGCGCAAAATACTCGGGGCGCCCCCTGGGCACCACCACCAGACCGCTGGATGTTACTTCATAACGTGCCCGATCGGCTTCGGCATCGAAACCGATTCTGGCATTGGCCTCGATAATGTTATGGCGGTCGACGATCACCCGTCGTAATCGGGCGCCGCGACAGATGCGCACGTAATCCATGATGATACAGTCTTCCAGTTCAACACCGGGTTCAATGACAGCTTCACGGCGGATAATACTGTTGCGGATATTGGCGTCACTCACCAGCGTCGCCGCACCCAGCAGGCTGTTGTCCAGATGACTGTTGAAGACACGGCCAACCGGGCCCTGATAGTGGCTGGAAAAAATTGGCCATTGCGGATTGAAGGCATCGAAACGCGGTTGCACGCCCAGCACGTCCCGGTGCGCTTCGTAGTACGCATCCAGCGTGCCGACGTCACGCCAGTAACCGGCTTCCTCATAGGACTTGATGCCGGGAACCTCATTGTCGCAGAAGTTGTAGGCATAGACCCGGTGGTGATCGAGCAGACTCGGTAGCACTTCATGTCCGAAATCGGTTTCGCCACGTTGATACGCCGCTTCAAGCACGTCGACCAGCACCTGTGCATTGAATATATAGTTTCCCATCGAAGCGAAGGCGCGCGACGGATCGGAGGGCATCGGCTTCCCATGTTCGGGTTTTTCCTCAAAGCTCTGGATACGCTGCTCTGCGTCAGTCTCGATAATACCGAAGCTGGATGTCTGCTCGATCGGAACCGGCAGCGCTGCAACCGTCACATCGGCCTGCGACTCCCGATGAAAGCGCACCATCTGGCGCACATCCATACGGAATATATTATCCGCACCGAAAATCACTACCAGATCCGGGCGATGGCTACGCAACAGGTTGAGACTCTGGTACACCGCGTCGGCGGTCCCGCGAAACCAGGCAGCACCTTCCTGCATCTGCGGCGGCACCACGGTGACGAACTGGTCCGGCAACAGTGGCGAGATGGTCCAGGCCTTGCGCACGTGCTCGATAAGAGACTGGGCCTTGTACTGCACCAGCAGATAAATAGAACGAATCTCGGAATTGATCAGATTGCTGAGAACAAAATCCACCAGTCGGTAGCGTCCACCGAAGGGAACCGCAGGCTTGCAGCGCTCCAGTGTCAGCGGTCGCAGTCGCTTGCCCTCGCCGCCGGCAAGAACGAATGCCACGATCCGTTCCGAACTCCGTCGTTCTTTCATCGCGCATTACTCCCAGACTGCTGTTTCCGGTGTGCCTGTCATTCAGGTCCGGAAGGTGTTTCGGCCGGCATACCGGGCGAGGGTACGCCTTGCCCCGGCGGCTCACCTGGCGGCTGCGGAGGCTGTGGCTCGGGCGGTTCAGCGGGAGGCGGCTGCGGTGGACGCTCCGGCGGTTGCGGTGGTTGAGGCTCTGGCGGCTTGCCGGGCGGCTCCGGCGGCGGTTTCTGTGGGTCTCCCGGCGGTTGCGGCACGGTACCAGGGGGCTGCGGCAACATCAGTTCATACATCATCTCAGGCGTCCTTTGGTCTCGGCCTGACCAGAGACAGTCCGGCAGTGCGGACTGTCTTGAATGGTCAATGCGGGATTTCAGTGGATCGATTGGCTTCAATTAGACAGCACATGTCTGCGCTGTCGCATTGAGAATTTTCAATGGAAACTTCATGCGCCTGATTTGCCCAACGCACGAATTTTCGTCAGCCATTTTTCACGCCGGCCACTGCTGATCTCCTCGACTGCACCTATCAGACTTTCCTTTACCGGAGCAATGCCGCAGAAACCGAGAATATTACGTTCGAGACTCTTGAGACTGTGCGCGTGGAAGTACCATCGGTACACGAAAGCCGGCATCCCCATGGTTATGATGATACGTGCGCGCTTTCCTGCCAGACCTTTTTTCCACTTCTTTCCGCCGCTGGATTTATCGATCGCGAAACCGGGACGCAACACCTGCTCCAGAAATGCCTTGAGAAGCGCCGGCATGGTGCCCAGCCAGAGCGGATAAATCAGTACGATGTGGCGCGCCCGGTCGATTGCATCCTGGGCCTGTCGAATGTCCTCCACAATGGTCTCGCCCTCCCATTCCTCCCGGCTCCGCAGCACCGGGAAATCCAGTTGTGCAACATCGATACTTTGCACTTCATGACCCGCCTCCTCGGCGCCCTCCACGTAGGCTGCAGCGAGCGCGTGCCCGAAGTGGTTGGCTCGCGCGTCCGGATGCCCCTGGATCACAACGATCCTGACGGGCGTTTCCGGTTGTGGGCTCATCGGGCCTCAGCCGCTGATCGAACGCTTCGCCACGGCACCACGCTTGTTCTCCAGCACCGCGAGCAGCTGATCATGGGAATCGATGAATTTCCTGACGCCTTCCTGCTCCAGTTCATCACAGACCTCTGCCAGATCTATACCCAGTTTCTCCAGGGTCTCGAGCTGACGTCTCGCAGTCTCGACGCCGGCCTCCAGCGTCGAGGCGATCTCCCCGTGCGTCTGGAAGGCATCCAGTGTCGCCGGCGTTACCGTGTTCACGGTCTCCGGTCCGATCAACTGGTCAACGTACAGCACATCTGAATATGCCGGATTCTTGGTGCCGGTGCTGGCCCACAGCGGACGCTGGGGCCGTGCGCCACGCGCACGCTCGGCTACGAATGACTCCGAAGCCTGGATTTCCTTGAACTGCTGGTAGGCCATCTTTGCATTCGCGATAGCGATCTTGCCCTTCAGCGACTGCGCTTCAGCACCACCGATTTTATCGAGCATAGGGTCAATCTTGCTGTCCACGCGACTGACAAAAAACGATGCTACTGACGCGACTTTGCCAGGCTCCGGATTCAGGGCCAGCCCCCGCAGATAGGCTTCCGCCGCTGCTTTGTAGCGCAATACCGAGAATAACAGGGTGACATTCACGTTGACCCCCTCGGCAATCAGGCGCTCGATTGCCGGCAAACCGGCTACTGTCCCAGGTACCTTGATCATCAGATTGGGGCGATCCACCGCCCGCCACAGGTGACGTGCGGCCTGGAGTGTGGCATCCGTATCGAATGCCAGGTACGGAGACACTTCCAGGCTGACAAATCCGTCAGTCCCATCGCTGCTGTTATAAACTGAAGCGAGAATATCCGCCGCCATCCGCACATCCTGAATGCTGATCCACTCGCTGAGAATGTCTCCCTGCAGATCGGGATCAGCCTGCACCAGATCGCGAATCGTATCGTCATAATCGGAACTGCCGCCGATTGCCTTGTGGAAGATGGTGGGATTGCTGGTCACACCACGCAATCCCTCTGAGACCAGCGTCGCCAGTCCGCCATTAATCAGCAGATTCCGGTCGATGTAATCCATCCACATCGACTGGCGATAATCCGCATACAAACTCACCATTTTCAACATCGGATTTCTCCATGGCCGGGACCTCCGACTCTAGGTGGCCCAGGCCGCAAATGCATTGCGAATTTTCAATGCCGCCGGAGTCGCGCCCCCCCAATCATAGGATTTTCGCTGAACGCGAGGAATGGCGGCATGGCTGATATCGAGAGACAAATGGCGGCACAGGATGTGAGCAGCCGCGCGGCGCACTACCGCGAGCGCAGCAAAGACTTTGCGCACTGGGCAGCCGGCTACGGTGTGATCGAGCACAACGAGGCGACCCAGGTACGTATTTATGCACTCGCCGAGCAGTTGTTCCAGCAGGGCACCGTACCCCATGTCGAGTTTGTGTTCCGCCTCCTTGCCGCCGCCGATCGCGTCACCAGCGCCGCCAACAGTCTCTCGGGCATTACGCGCTCCTGGCTGATGGGCCAGGGACATTGTGTGTCTGCCATCGATGCCGCAAACCTGCTGGTCGGCAACATGTCGCCCGCGCATGCACGCCGCTACGACCATACCAGCGAAGGACTGACGCGCTTTGTAAGTGACTTCTATTCCTATGCCGTGCTTCCCGATGGAACACCCGAATCTCCGCTGGGCAGCCATGTCAGTGCGCATACTGCCGGCGGCATGATGGAAGGCGGCTATCTTGGCTTTGCCGAGCTGCAGTACATGCATATGCCGCTACCGGGAGAACACCTGGTGACGTTTTTGAGCGACGGCGCATTTGAGGAACAGCGCGGCAGCGACTGGACGCCACGCTGGTGGCGCGCCGACGACTGCGGTCTGATAACCCCGTTCATGATCATGAACGGCCGGCGCATCGACCAACGATCTTCAGTCGCCATGAAAGGCGGCGTCAGCTGGCTGGACGAACATCTGCGCCTGAACGGTTTTGTGCCGGTACATATCAACGGCCGCGATCCTGCCGATTTCGCCTGGGGCATCATCGAAATGGAGACGCGCCTGAACGAGGCGGCTGATGCGATACGAAAAGGTGAAGCCGTGTATCCGGCTCCCATTTTCTACGGCATTGCTGAAACGGAAAAAGGTTTCGGCTTTCCGGGCGCCGGCAGCAACAGAGCGCATAACCTTCCGTTGCAGGGCAATCCTGCTGAACAGGAAGCCGCGCAAGCCGAATTCAACGCCGGTGCCCATAAACTATGGGTGCAGGCAGACGTGCTTCATGACGCGGTGCGGATGCTGAACCAGCATGCCGCGCAGGAGCGGCCCAAGGAGCGCGATCACCCGCTTGCCGACCGGCAGATTCCGACTCCGGAGCTACCGGAGCCGCCCTGGAAAGATCCCGGCGGAAATGAAAGCGCCAGTGCGATGGGCGCCATTGACAACTATTTCTGCGACGTCGTCGAAGCCAATCCGGGGCTGCGGGCACGAGTCGGCAATCCAGATGAAATGCTCAGCAACGGGCTGGAGCGCACCCTGAATCTACTCAAGCACCGGGTCGTGAGTCCGGAACCCGGCATGCCCGAGGCGATCCACGGCGGCGTGATCACTGCACTGAACGAGGAAGCGGTAGTGAATGCGGCGCTGGCCAACAAGGGCGGCATCAATCTGGTCGCTTCCTATGAAGCCTTTGCCGTCAAGATGCTGGGCGCCATCCGTCAGGAGCTGATTTTTGCGCGCCAGCTGTATGAAAACGGACGACCGCCCGGCTGGCTGGCGGTACCGGTTATTCCGACTTCGCACGCCTGGGAGAACGGCAAGAATGAACGATCCCACCAGGATACGACTTTCTGCGAAGCACTGCTGAGCGAACCGGGTGATGTGTCACGGGTGCTGTTTCCTGCCGACTGGAACAGCGCGCTGGCGGCTCTGCAGGCCTGCTATTCGGCGCACGGTCAGATCTGGACGCTGGTGACGTCGAAACGTCCGCTGCCAGTCCAGTTCACAGCCGAACAGGCGCGCCAGCTGATCGAACAGGGCGCGATCCGGCTGCGCAGTTTCGGGCGCCGGGATGAACGTCTGCAACTGATCGCGACCGGCGGCTATCAACTTGTGGAGGTTATGAAGGCGTCGACAAGGCTGGCAGCCGCAGGCATCGATCATGGCGTCATCTATCTGCAGGAACCGGGGCGCTTCCGGACCCCGCGCGACGAACAGGAAATGTCCCATATGGCTCCTGCCGAGGTGTCCGAGCAGCTGTTTCCGAAGTTGACGCCAGCCCGTGTATTCGTGACTCACACGCGGCCTGCACCTTTCGTCGGCACAATATGGCCACTGTTGACGGACGCGGTCACCACACCGGTGCTGGGCTACATCGGACGTGGCGGCACCCTGAATGAAAATGGCATGCTGTTCGCCAACCGCTGCACTTGGGCGCACGTGGTAGCCGCTGCTACTGTGGCTCTCGGAGAGTCGGCGGATACGCTGCTCAACGTGGCAGAATACGCAGCGCTGCTGAGCGAAGCCCGGCCCGCAGCTATCTTTGAACCGGATCTTGAGCATGTCGAATGATCGTGCTGCGGCACTGAGCGAAGCTGCGGAAGTCAGTGAACAGGGCGGTGTTCGGGTGACCGGCCCGAAACGCGAACAGCGTCACGACAATCAACTGGAAAGCCATGATAATGCCGGAACCTGTCACCATTACCGAGGGTTTTCCAATGCTCAAACAGTCTCGATACTTTGTTTTCTCAGCCGCACTGCTCGCTGCATCAGCGAATGCCGGGTCCACTCTGGATGCCGCGATCGGTGGTGGCGTCGGCGGCGCAACCGGCGCCGCTATAGGCAATGAAGTCGGTGGCCGCGACGGCGCTATTCTGGGTGGCGCCCTGGGTGCTGCCGTCGGAACCGCAGTAACCACTAATAAAGCGTCGCATAACGCGCCTTCGCCCGCACCGGTATATCGCTATGAGGAACATCGCACTCCGGATCGACATCCCGGCCCGCCCTTCTGTCCCCCTGGACAGGCAAAAAAAGGCCGCTGTTGATCCGTCGTTGCGATGCCTTGCCCTTCGGGTCAAGGCATCGCAATGAGGGATCAACCTACACATCCAGAAGCAAATTTGCCCCGCTGTCAGCCTCGAACACCTGCACACGGTCAGGGGCTAGATACAGCTTCAGTCTGTTGCCTTCCTGCACCCCGGCGGCCGGGTCGATACGCGCAACCAGCGACTGGCGTTCCCGATTGCCGATCTCCAGTTCCAGATCCTCCGGCAGCGCCAGGTTATCAAAACCCTCCAGCTCAACGTCGAAATACACGAACAGATCGGCGCCCAGCCACTCGACCACATCCGCTTCTACTTCAAACTGCAGACGTTCGGAATCACCATCGCTGCTGACCGACAGATGATCCGGACGAAAGCCGGCAATCAACGGCCCCTCAGCGTCAGCCACCCGCGCGCGCAGCTGTTCCGGCAGCGCTATGGATCCGATAGGCAGTTCAAGCCTCTCTTCGCTCCAGCGCGCTGGCAGGAAGTTCATGGCGGGCGAGCCGATGAAGCCGGCGACGAACAGGCTGCCGGGACGCTCGTAGAGTTCCCGCGGCGTGCCGATCTGCAGCATTTCACCGGCGCGCAACACCGCAATGCGGTCGCCCAGCGTCATCGCCTCGGTCTGATCATGGGTAACGTATACGGTGGTGGTGCCGAGCTGGCGCTGCAAACGCGCAATCTCGGTACGCATCTGTACCCGTAGCTTGGCATCGAGATTGGACAGCGGTTCGTCGAGCAGGAACACATTCGGTTCTCGCACAATGGCGCGGCCCATTGCCACTCGCTGGCGCTGACCGCCGGACAGCGCGCGTGGCTTGCGGTCAAGAAACTCCTGCAACTGCAGGATTTCGGCGGCCTGGCTGACGCGCCGTTCAATTTCCTGCTTCGACATTCTGGCCAGGCTGAGCGGGAATGCCATGTTCTCGCGCACCGTCATGTGCGGATAAATAGCATAGCTCTGGAATACCATTGCCATATTGCGATCTTTGGGATCGAGATCATCAACCCGTTCACCATCAACGCGGATTTCTCCCTCGCTGACATCTTCCAGCCCAACGATCATGTTGAGCAAAGTGGATTTCCCGCAACCGGATGGCCCCACCAGAATGAAGAATTCGCCGTCGTGGATAGTAAAGTCGACGCGCTTCACGGCGGTGATGCCGGGAAAACGCTTGCTCACGCCTCGCAGTTCGATTTCCGCCATGGCTATCCCTTCACGGCTCCTGATGTCAATCCGGCCACGATACGGCGCTGGAACAGCAACACGACAATAATGATCGGCACAGTCACCACCACCGAAGCCGCGGCGATAGAACCGGTGGGTTGTTCGAAGCGCGAACTGCCGGTGAAAAAGGCGATGGCCGCCGGAACCGTGCGCGCATCATTGGTCGAGGTGAGCGAGATGGCGAACAGGAAATCGTTCCAGGCGAACATGAACACCAGAATCGCTGCCGTAAAAACGCCGGGAGCGGCCAATGGCACGATAACCCGCAGGAACGCCTGCAGCGGCGTGGCACCGTCGACGCGCGCGGCCTTGTCGAGATCCCAGGGAATCTCACGGAAAAATGCCGATAGCGTCCAGATCGCCAACGGCAGAGTGAAGGTCATGTAAGGAATGATCAGTCCCGGCCAGGTGTCGTACAGACCGAGGGTGCGCCACATATTGAACAAGGGTCCAATGATGGATACCGGTGGAAACATCGCAATCGACAGCGCCGCTGCGAGGATCAGGCGCCGGCCGGGAAACTGCAGTCGCACGATAGCGTAGGCCGCAAAGCTGCCGAGTACCACGGCAGCGAAGGTCGAGATGCCGGCGATGCCGATGGAGTTCCACAGTGCAGCGGAAAACTGCGGATCGTCGAATACCGCCGCATAGTGCTCCAGACTCGCCACCTGCGGCAGAAAGCGATTGTCGCCGAGATCGGCGCTGCGCTTGAGCGACAGCGAAACTATCCATACCACGGGTATCAGCGCATACGCCACCACCAGCGCACTGCCGGCGCCCCAGAATAATCGCTCCAGCCGACTGTCGCCGACCGCCATCAGGGCTCCTTCCGCTGCGACAAATCGATGCCGAAGCCCTTGATATAAATCGCCGCAAGCGCCAGCACACACAGGAAAATCAGCACTGATACCGCTGAACCGAGTCCCAGGTTCAGGCGCGTAATCAGCGCGTTATAGCCAACGATCGACAGCGATTCAGTATTCTGTGAGCCGCGCGTCTGCACAAATACTGTATCGAAAATACGAAACGCATCGAGAGTCCGGAACAGCAGAGCAACCATGATCACCGACCGCATCAGCGGCAGTGTAACCCTGAAGAACCGCTGCACAGCATCGGCGCCATCGACGCGCGCCGCGCGCAGCAGGTCATCGGGAACCAGCGTGAGTCCCGCCAGTAACAGCAGTGCCATGAATGACGTGGTCTTCCAGACTTCGGTCTGGATGATGACGAAGAATGCCGAGCCGCGCTCCGCCAGCCATGCCCCTTCGAGGCCCAGCAGCGCATTGATGAAACCGGTAGTGGGATCGAAGGCAAAGCGCCAGCTCATGGCCGCCACCACCGTGATGATGCCATAGGGCACCAGCAGAGAAGTGCGCACCAGCCGCCGACCAATGATAGCGTGGTGCATGATCAGGGCGAAAACGAAGCCAAGCACCAGTTCAACAGCCACGGAAGCGACAGTAATAAACACTGTATTGGACAGCGCCTGCCACCAGACTTCGGAACCCAGCACCGCCAGATAGTTGTCGAACCCGATGAATTCGCGCTCGGCCGGGAAACGCAGGTCATAGCGAAACATCGACAACCACAGCGCGTAGAGCATGGGCCAGGCCGTCACCAGCAGCATGGCGATGACCGCCGGCGCGCACAGCAACCAGCCAAGCCGGTGTTCGGCCGCTGTACGCCGACTCACAGCAATCCCTCCGAACGTAATGCCCGTTGTACTGCCTCGCGCAGACGCTCGACATCCCTGTCAGGATCGATATCGCGCATCGGATGCAGGCTGTGATTGATGGCCAGTGACACATCGGCATACAGCGGTGTCTGCGGGCGCTGCACCGCATCGCGCAGCGTAGCACGTAGCAGATCGGCAAAAGGAAACACCTCGCGCACTGCGGCGTCATCGTAAAGCGCGGCCACGGTTGGCGGCAGTCCGCCGTGCGTCGCCGCCAGCCGCTGGTTCGGTTCAGCCGCAATGCAGGCGGCCGCGTCAAAGGCGAGTTCCGGATGACGGCTGTGAG
>JAGXGS010000019.1 GCA_024636585.1 Thiogranum sp.
GCGGCCGGCTCTCTGGTGGGTGCTGTCGGTGTCAGCGGTGCCCCGGGCGGCGATCTGGATGAGGCATGCGCCCGAGCCGGCGCTGAAGCGGTTCAGGAGACGCTGGAGTTCGCGGATTAACTGTGACGGACGCTCTTTTTTTCCGCCTGTTGAGATTGCCGCGGCGCTACGCGCCTCGCAATGACAAATCAGCGCGGCTGCCATCCGCCGTCGAACGCAGCCAGATCTTCTTCGGACAGGCGGCGTTTGACATAAAGGCTGTCGAGCGTTTGTTGATCGATGTCCTGCTCGCGGCCGGTGGCATCGAGATACGCCCATTGCTTGTGAATGGCCAGTAGAAAAATTGTTTCCATGATGTCATCGAGCCGGATGGCATGTTCGCGCGCCAGCCGATGAAAGTCCTCCAGCGTCAGCGGCGATCCTTTCTCGCGGTATTCCGTGTCGGCAAGCGCGGCAAGCGCCACATCCCATTTCGGCTGGTTCTCATCGACTGACATCGGGGCACTCTCCTGCGTTATTTCGGCGTTGGTATTCTAGAGTGATTGCAAATGTTTTGCATTGCCCGATCCCGGGCGCAGCGCTGCAGTCCCGGATGGTTTGCAGGGGTGTGAACCGGTATGGCGACGCAAGTCGGGGGAGCGACTGCTGGTGTCGTTGCTACAGCTGCTGAAAATACGCCGTCTCTTCGCTGCTGAGCGCCGGCAAGGTGTCTTCGGCGGGTTGATCGGCCGGACTGACATGGCTGACAGCTGCGGTCTTTGGCGTCTCCCGTACCGGCCTCGGTACAGGCGCCGTGCTCAACGGGCGTTCGGCGTCGATCTGATCAACCAGCGGTTCCAGCCACAGACCGGCTTCGCCATTGACGCGCAGCGCCTTGAACTGAAACAGGCGCAGGCTCGCGCAGCGTCCAAGTATGGCGCTGGATCCAGGGGGAAGTTGTGCGCTTACCACCACCAGCCTGGGCGGCTGCTCCCGATGTTGCAGAGCGTCATAGACCTGGTTCACCCAGGCCAGTGCGCTGGACAGCTTTTCTACCGCCATCAGACCGTTGAGCAGGGCGGCTTCACTGTGCTCGCTGTCAAAGCTGATAATTACCGGGTGTAGCTCAGAATCAACCAGCAGCAGCGGGTGCCCCTCCCAGGGCAGCTTGGCTTCGAGAACCCGGGCACCACGGCCTGCGAGTTGCTCTGCGGCATCGATCAACAGGACCCGCAGTTGCTCCGGGCTGCAGCGGGCCTCGCGATGAATGCTCAGTTTCATGGGCTTTCCTGTACGTCGTCGTCTGCTGCGCAGGCATGGAAAAATTCGCTGCTGATCAGGCGTTCGCTGATGCGCATCAGGAAATTGTTCCGGTGATGATCTGCTGGACCGTGTTCCGGCGTGACCTGTTCCGGCAGAAATCCGAGATTGAGCAGCGGCACGTCCAGGTAGCGCAGCGTGCCCACGGCCAGTTTGCGAAAGTACCGCCACGCTGAATGCTGATCACGCGGCCCTACCAGTACGATTCCGATTTCGGGCGGCGCCGCCCGCGCTGACAGGAATTTGATGCGCTGGTAAGCCCGGCGCACCGCATCGAGATTGGCGGGAATCAGCAATACCACATGGCTGAAGTCCTGCGCACGAATCGTGGCAGCGGTAATTACGGGCAGAATGCAGTAGCTGCTGGTGGAGCCGGTGTCGGTGACTGTCGGGCTGAGGCCGGCCGGCTGATCGTTGTGCTCATCGAGATGGCAGATGACGCTGGCGTGACCGCGTTCGGTCAGCAACTGGCACAGATCATGGGTAATCCAGCTTTGGGCGGGATCGTCGAGTAAAAAAGGAATCGCCCGGCAAAAATCGTTCGGCTTACTGGTATCTGGCATGTCGCTCAAATAACTGTCGCTGATCGATGCCAGGCGATTGGAGGAAACGGGTTTGCGTCGCCACGCGGGATTCAGTTCCATCTTGGTCATTATAGGTGCACCGGTACTTGTAACAAGGAGTTGATGCCGCCAAGTTCGTTCGGAATCTCAGCGGGATTAGTGGGATCGTGCTGCCATTTCCCGTCAATAATCAGTCGGTATTCATAGACACCAGGTTCGGCAGTGAAGACTTTCTGCCAGTGACCGTCCAGCTTGCGAGTCTCTATATCATGATCGGGAATCCAGTTGTTGAAGTCGCCTGCCAGCTGCAGGCGCCGGCAGTCGATATCGTCGAAGGTAAGCACGATCATCTGCCGTGCTGCTACTGGATTCACTCGCCCCATGGTGCTGCCCTCTTGTGGTGTTGTAACGGTCATGTCCAGCGGGTTTCGCGATGGTGCTGTTTGTGCACCCGCTTCGAGGACTTCATCCGCCAGGCGTTGATAATCCATGGCTGCGGTGCAGTCCGGCGCATAGCGATTCAATGGCTTGCCGATGTAAGCCGCTTCGCGGATGCGCACCGTGTGTCGAATGCGCACTTCACTTACGGCCACCGGCAACTGGTCGCGGATCTGCTCCAGCACGGTGTGCGCGAATCGGGTATGCAGATCGAACATCGTCGGCAACACCGTTACGGGCAGATTCAACTGATACTTCTGGCATAAAAGATTCACAATATCCTGCAGTTGGTGAATTCCATCCAGCGCAAACAGGCTTGCCTCCACTGGACTGATCACCTGCTGCGCCGCCCGCAGTGCGTTGATCGACAGCAGACCCAGCGATGGAGGGCAATCGATTACTGCGTAATCGTATGCCGCGCCGAACGGTTCGAGTTGTTCCAGCAGCAGCCGTTCCCGTCCCGGCTGGCCTGCCAGCCGCGCTTCTATTGTCGCCAGCAGGATGTTGGCCGCCACCAGATCAACACCTGCTACCACATCCTTCAGTATGACGTCCGGCAAAATGGCGTCGTCACAAAATACTTCGTACAAACCGGGGAGTTCCCGTTCACCTATACCCAGCCCCAGCGAAGCATGACCCTGCGGGTCCATGTCTATCAGCAGTACCCGCTTGTCGCGTTGTCCCAACTCGGCTGCCAGGTTAATGGCCGTAGTGGTCTTTCCGCATCCACCTTTCTGGTTCGCAATAGCAATGGTATTCATTCGTCGTCTCCACGTTACAGCGCGAGCTTGGCGCGCATGTACCCGACTCACATGAAGCGCAGCAAAGCCGCTTCATCACCATGCCTGTGTTGCTGCTATAGGTTCAGGCGTATTCCTCCGCTTGCTCCATGGCAACAGGAAACAACTCCGCTTGCTGCGGCTGCTGCTGTTGCAACTGCTCCACTTCCCGCACCAGTTCGGCGATCGGAAACACCCATTCCTGACCGGAGAGCGCATCGAAAGCACGCTCTCCATGAAAAACCAGCACCACATCGCCAGTCACAACCAGTGACAATTCAGCCAACGGTCGGTTGGCGTGCGGTAAAAATCCGGTGAGAGACTGTAGACACTTGCGAATGCGCTGCAGCGAGACTTTCGCTTCCAGCAGGCGTTTGGCCGCGCGAAGCGCCACGAGATCGGTGAATGAATAGCGGGCGTGACCGCCCTCGGTATAGCTGTTGGGAGTGACCAGCCCGGTCTTGCGCCAGTAGCTGAGCTGGCGACTGGTCAGGCCGGTAAGGGCTGCGACCTGCTGACGATTGAATAGTGTTTGTGTCACGCGTACCCCCTGCCGGGTATTTCCGTGATTCGCGCAAGTTTCGCAGGGTTGGAGGAAAAGTCAAGAAAAATGGACAAGTTTTACAATTGTTGTCCTTTTTTGGTTAAATCGTGGCCAGCAAAAGCCGCAGGCAAGTTCGCGGTGAACTGCATCAACTCAGGGGAGACTGGAACAGAAAACCGGGAGCAGAGGTGGCTCTGCCCCCGATATGAGCTATTTCGAAATGGTGCGCGGCTGGTTGGATGTCACCAGACCGCTCTGACTGGCAAACCATGCGGCTACATCTTGCATGTCCTGTTCGGAAAGTCCGACTGTCTGTCCTGCCATAATCGGATTGAGGCGGGAACCGTCCCGATAGTGACGCAGTGCCATGACCATGTAATCGGCATACTGTCCTGCCAGGCGCGGGAACATTTCATTCTCGCCGTTACCCTCGAGCCCGTGGCATGCCTGACACTTTGCAGCAGAAATTTCCTTGCCGGCTTCGATATCACCAGCGGCCTGTACGCTTGAGCTCGCGCAAATCACGGCGGCAAGCAGAAGTTTATTCATAGAGTTCATATTTCGCTCCCTCACAACAATTCTATTTATTTGCCATAGCCGGCAAAGAAGGCAGCGATATCCTGCATATCCTGATCGCTCAGAGTCTGTGCCTGTGCCTGCATGGTCGAATGCGAACGCTGGCCGGTTTTATAAGCCTGCAATGCAGTTACCAGATAGGCAGCGTGTTGACCGCCCAGCTTCGGCACGTGGTAAGTCGGATAGACGTTATTGTAACCAGGTACGCCGTGGCAGCCCATGCAGGTAAAGGCTTTGACTTCGCCCGCGCCCGCATCGCCTTCAGCGAGGCTGATTGCCGGCGCCGCAAGCGTAGCAGCCAGCAGCATCGCCAGGCTGGAAATATAAGTTGTTTTCATAATCCTCGCTCTCGTGGTTATACGTAAATAAACATCACCTGTTGTGATGTGGCCGCACGCCAGCCGTGCTTTTGCATCGTTGTCCTGCGTGCGGTCGGGCGGCAGTATACCAGAGCTCACCAGCTGATATAGCTGTAACCCTGCTCTTGCAGCTGCATGAGATCATCAGCGCCAACTTCCACGACTTCCACGAAATCGAGCATATCGTCCTCGGTCCAGCCCAGCGTCTTCATGGTGTTGCCGCAGGCGTGAAACGAAACGCCATAGGCAGCGAGGCTGGAAACGCGCTCACGCACTTCCTGGCTGACCGGGCGTTCGGGACGCCGGGCAAGTATATGGATGCCAGGACCGATGGCGGTGACCACGATGTGAATGTTATCCACGTGCTGGCGCAACATTGCGCCGACCGAGAAAAGGACGTGGTCCATGTAGTCCGGATCAGCCTTGTTGAACTGGTATACCAGCTTGTGGTCCGGTTCGCCGAAGAAAAACGGATCATCAGGCTGGGCAGCGCTGTTGCCGGATAGCAGTGCGAGTCCTGGTACGGCAGTCAGGCATTGCAGGAACCGGCGGCGGCGTATCGGTGTTTTCATGGGTGTGGCCTCATATCAGGAGTTAACAGGATTTGACCGGGAGATGTGACCGAACGTTCAATCCGGTCAGGCTTGCATGCCCAGTGTACAATACGGTTTTCAATAACCGTGCTGGTTTGACCCGGTATGTCAAAAACTGGCGACCTCTCAGGTTGCACTCAGCTGGAACAGCTGGAAAATTCGATTGCAGAATGTCTGGCGCGCGATGTGCCGCTATTGCTCAGGCAGCTGGGCGGCCTGCAGGGCCGCTGTCGCCGCGGCCAGCCGATCGATCGCGGCCTGCCGGCGCTGCAGGCGCGCGTCGAGCAGTCGCTGCAGCGCGTCGCCCTGCGCCGCCGCCAGGCGCCGAAACCGCGCTATGCGCTGCAACTGCCGGTGGTGGAGCAGCGGCAGACAATTCTGGAATCGATTGCGCAACACCAGGTTGTGATTCTGTGCGGCGAAACCGGATCGGGGAAAACCACCCAGTTGCCGAAGCTGTGTCTGGAGCTGGGTCGTGGATGTCAGGGCAAAATCGGACACACGCAGCCACGCCGTATTGCCGCGCGCAGTCTCGCCACCCGTATTGCGGAAGAGCTGGACAGCCGGGTCGGCGAGGCAGTCGGTTACAAGGTTCGTTTTCAGGACCAGGTGCGGCCGACCAGCTATATCAAAATAATGACCGACGGCATTCTGCTGGCGGAAATCCAGTCGGACCCGGAACTGCGCGAATACGACACGCTGATCCTGGATGAGGCGCATGAGCGCAGCCTTAACATCGATTTCCTGCTGGGCTACCTGCATCAACTACTGCCGCGACGTCCGGACCTGAAGCTGATCATTACGTCGGCGACTATCAACCCGGAGCGTTTTTCACAGCACTTTGGCGATGCGCCGATCATCGAGGTGTCCGGCCGCACCTGGCCGGTAGAGACGCGTTACCGGCCGCTGCAGGGCGATGACGAGGAACAGCAGGATCGCAGCCGGGGACAGGCACTGCTGGATGCAGTCGACGAGCTGGCGCAACAGGGGCGGGGCGATATCCTGGTGTTTCTGCCCGGGGAGCGCGCGATTCGCGATGCCAGCGAACTGTTGCGCAAGCACCATCCGCCGCAGACTGAAATTCTGCCACTGTATGCGCGCCTGTCGCCGGCGCAGCAAAGTCAGGTGTTCCGCGAGCATGGTGGGCGGCGCATCGTGCTGGCGACCAATGTGGCAGAGACATCATTGACGGTGCCGGGCATCCACTATGTCGTCGACACCGGGCTGGCGCGTCTCAGTCGCTACAACTACCGCACCAAAATCCAGCGCCTGCCGATCGAGGCGATCTCGCGCGCATCGGCTAACCAGCGCGCCGGACGTTGCGGCCGAGTCGCCGCCGGCGTTTGTGTCCGCCTGTACAGTGAAGAGGATTTTCTGGCGCGCGCCGAGTTTACCGAACCGGAGATCCAACGCACCAATCTGGCTGCGGTGATTTTGCAGATGGCGACGCTCGGGTTGGGCAGTGTCGAGGATTTTCCTTTTGTCGACGCACCGGATCCACGCCTGGTCGCCGACGGCTACAAGCTGTTGCACGAACTTGGCGCAGTCGATATGCAACGACGGATTATGTCGCTCGGCAGGGAAATCGGGCGTCTGCCGCTGGACCCGCGTCTGGCACGTATGATCCTGGCGGCGCGCGACCTGCACTGCCTGACTGAGGTGCTGGTGATTGCCGCGGCGCTGGAAATCGCCGATCCGCGTGACCGGCCGCTCGACCAGGCGCAGGCGGCGGATCAAAAGCACGCACCCTTCAGGGACGAGAAATCCGATTTCATCACTTATCTGAATCTCTGGAATGCCTTTCGAGAGCAGGCGCGGCACCTGTCCCAGAACAAATTGCGCAAATGGTGTCGCGAGCATTTTCTGTCTTACATGCGGATGCGCGAATGGCAGGATGTGCATACTCAACTGATCACTCAGGTTACGGCGATGGGCATGCGCCGCAATGATATGGAAGCGGACTACCGCGCCATTCATTGTGCCCTGCTGACCGGGCTGCTGGGTAACCTGGCGTTTCTGACCGAGCCGCGCGAATACCTGGGCGCGCGCAATCTCAAGTTCACCCTGTTCCCCGGCTCCGGGGTGAGAAAGAAACAACCGAAGTGGCTGGTGGCCAGTGAACTGGTGGAAACCGGCCGGCGTTATCTGCGCACGGTGGCGGCCATTGAACCGGAATGGGTGGAACCGCTGGCGCAGCATCTGGTCAAACACAGTTACTCCGAGCCGCACTGGGAGAAAAAACGCGGCCAGGTGGTGGCGTCCGAGCGTGTTACGTTATACGGCTTGCCGCTGGTCAGTGGGCGCAAAATCAACTACGGCCCCGTCGATCCGGTGATGGCCCGCGACCTGTTTATCCGGCATGCCCTGATCGCGGGCGAATTTCACACCCGCGCTGCGTTCGTGCAGCACAATCGGGCGCTGCTCGAGGAGCTGGAGCAGCTTGAATGCAAGTCCCGGCGACGCGACCTGGTGGCGGACGAGGAGGCGCTGTATGCGTTTTTCGATGAACGGATACCAGCGGAGATCTACGACGGACGGCGCTTTGAGATCTGGTGGAAAAAGCTTCCATCGGCAGAGCGTGCCGGCTTGCAGCTGCGGCGCGAACACATCATGCGCCATGCCGCCGAAGACATTACCGAGACGCAGTTTCCGGATTATATGGAAATACGCGGCGTGCGTTTGCCGCTGAGCTATCACTTCAAACCGGGCGAACCTGATGATGGCCTGTGGGTACATCTGCCGCTGGCGGCGCTCAACCAGTTTAGCGCCGGCGATTTTGACTGGCTGGTGCCGGGCCTGTTGAAGGAGAAGATCACCCTCATGATCAAATCGCTCCCCAAACAGTTGCGTCGACATTTCGTGCCGGTGCCGGATTACGCAGAGGCCTGCCTGCAGGCGATGACGCTGCGGGAGGGCGTGCTTCCGGAGGTGCTGGCCGCGCAGTTGCAGCGCATGAGCGGTGTGTCGATTCCGCCTGACGCCTGGCAGCTGGAGCAACTGCCGGATCATGCGCATGCGCACTTCGAGTTGCTCGATGAGGGGGGGCGGCAGCTGGCCGTCGGGCGGGATCTGGAACAGTTGCAGGCCCGGTTCGGAACCCGCGCCCGCCAGGATTTCAGCAGTGCGACGCAGCCCGGCCTGGAGCGCGACAACATTGAAAACTGGGATTTCGGTGTATTGCCTGAGTCCGTGGAAGTGGTGCGGGGCGGTATGACCCTGCGCGGCTATCCGGCGCTGACCGTCGGCGACGGGCATATCGCCCTGCGCCTGTTCGATGATGCCGCTGTGGCGAAACACGAGCACCAGCAAGGCCTGCTTGCGCTGTTCCGAAGGCAAGCAGGAAGAACGGTCAAGGAGATCAGGCGCGCAGTTCCTGATTTGCCCCGCCAGGTGATGTGTTTCAGCACGGTGGCGGGAGCGGATGTATTGCAGGCGGATCTGGAGACCGCCGTGCTGCGCGCCGCGTTTCTCGCCGACGGCGCCGATATCCGCGAGCCGGATCTGTTTCGGAGCCGGCTGGAGCAGGGTAGAGCTCACATACCGGAACTGGCGAGGCAGATCGGCACTTCGAGCCTGTCGGCTCTGGACAGCTATCAGCGTCTGCAGCGCGAGCTCAAGGGGGCGGTGACATTGCAAATGATCGACGCCATCGAAGACGTGCGCACACAGGTCGGGATGTTGGTCTATCCGGGATTCATAGCCGCCACGCCGGCGCACTGGCTGCCGCATGTCGGGCGCTATATCGAGGCGGCGATCCAGCGGCTGAAGAAATTGCCTGCCAGCCCGCAGCGCGATCGTGAGCATGCAGCGATCGTAAGGCGGCAGTGGAGTGCATACCAGCAGGCCGCTACAAAGCATCCTGATGCGCCGGCATTGCTGGAGCTGCGATGGATGACCGAGGAGTTACGGGTGTCGTTGTTTGCCCAGGAACTGGGAACCTCGGCCAAGGTGTCGCCGGAGCGGCTCGACCGCCTCCGGGAGGAGGCCGGCCGAACGCCACAAGCCCGCCCGCAGATGGCTGCGGGGGGAAAGCGCAGTTAGTCCCGGTAGCGGGCGAACACCAGCGACGCGTTGGTGCCACCGAAACCAAAGCTGTTCGACATGACGGTATTGAGTCCGGCGCTGTCTTTGCGTTCACGCTGAATCGGAATGCCTTCGGCCGCCGGATCCAGGTTCTGGATGTTCGCTGAAGCGCAGATAAAATCGTGCTCCAGCATTAACAGTGAATAGACAGCTTCCTGCACGCCTGCGGCTCCGAGAGAGTGACCGGTGAGCGACTTGGTGGAGCTGATCGGCGGCATCTTCTCGTCGAACACGGTTCTGATGGCTTCCAGTTCGCGGACGTCGCCGACCGGTGTGCTGGTGCCATGTGCGTTGATGTAGTCGATAGGCGCATCGGTTGTTGCCATGGCCTGTTGCATGCATCGCACGGCGCCTTCACCGGATGGCTGTACCATGTCATAACCGTCGGAGGTGGCTCCATAGCCCACGACTTCGGCGTAGATTTTCGCGCCGCGGGCCTTCGCATGTTCCAGCTCTTCGAGCACCAGCATGCCGCCGCCGCCGGCGATGACAAAGCCGTCACGATCGGCATCATAGGCACGCGAGGCCAGTTCCGGCGTGTCATTATATTTGGATGACAGTGCGCCCATGGCGTCAAACAGCAGCGTGAGGCTCCAGTGCAGTTCCTCACCGCCGCCGGCGAACATCATGTCCTGTTTGCCGAACTGGATCAGCTCGACAGCATTGCCGATGCAATGCGCGCTGGTCGAACAGGCCGAGCTGATCGAGTAATTGACACCCTTGATCTTGTAAGCGGTACACAGGCAGGCCGAATTGGTGCTGCCCATGGTGCGCGGCACCATGAACGGGCCGACTTTTCTGGCACCTTTTTCGCGCAGTAGATCAACGGCCAGCGAAACATTCTGTGTCGAGGTACCGCCGGAGCCTGCAATCAGGCCGACGCGGGGATTGGATATCTGCTCTTCGCTCAAGCCGGCATCCGCGATGGCTTCCTGCATGGCAATATAGTTGTACGCTGCGCTATCGCCCATAAAGCGGCGCAGTTTGCGATCAATAAGTGCATCCAGATCGAGATCCACGGCACCGTGGATATGACTGCGGAACCCGAGTTCCTGATAAACCGGTGCGAACTCGATGCCCGATTTACCCTGTTGCAGAGACTCCAGCACCTGTTGCTGATTGATGCCGATACTGGATGTGATGCCGAGGCCAGTGACTACTACGCGCCGCATATTCCTGCTTCCTAAAAATTTTCTGTGGATGTGAACAGACCAACCCGGAGGCTTTTGGCATGATAAATGTCCTTGCCGTCGACTGACAGCACGCCATCGCCAATCCCCATATAAAGCTTGCGCTGGATGACGCGCTTCATATTGATTCGGTAGGTGACCAGCTTGTTGTCCGGAGTGACCTGACCTGAATATTTTACATCGCCGGCACCCAGTGCGCGCCCGCGTCCGGGCCCGCCGAGCCAGCCCAGATGAAAACCGATCAGTTGCCACATGGCGTCGAGTCCAAGACAGCCGGGCATGACCGGGTCGGATTCAAAATGGCACTCGAAAAACCAGAGCTCCGGTTTGATGTCGAGTTCAGCGATGATCTCGCCCTTGCCACTATCGCCGCCATCGCTGTTGATATGAGTGATCCGGTCGAACATGAGCATCGGCGGCAGCGGCAAACGTGCATTGCCCGGTCCAAACAGCTCGCCGTGGCCGCACTTGAGCAGCTCCTCGTAACTAAATTCATGTTGTGTTGTCAGGTTCAATACGGATGCCATTTCGTTGTGGTGACCGATCAGGGTCAGCGGTTGATCGAAGCCGGCTATTCTAGCGGGTTGAGCCGGACTTTTCATGGTTTGGGCGTCGAAAACTCCCGCCATGCTTCCAGATTCCGGCAGATCCCGTCTGAACTGGCTGCTAATCGCGAAAATTATTGAACTGAAGGGGTAGGTCGACAGAGGCGCTCTTGAGTGTGGCGATGGCATTTTGAAGGTCATCGCGATTTTTCCCGCTGACGCGGACCTTGTCGCCCTGGATGCTCGCCTGGACTTTGATCTTTGATTCTTTCAGGTGCTTGATCAGCGTTCTGGCTATGTCCTGAGAAATGCCTTGCTGAACCTGTAATGACTGACGCACATGCTTGCCGCTGGTCTCGACCTTGCCTTGCTCCAGTGAACCCAGGTCAATGCCGCGTTTGGACAGCTTCACGTACAGAATGCTCTTGACCTGGTCGAGCTGGAAGTCGCTGTCGGCAGTGATGACTATCTGGTCGTCATGCTGTTCCAGCCCTGCACTTGAACCTTTGAAGTCATAACGGTTCCCGACTTCGCGGCTGGTCTGGTCGACGGCATTGGCAATTTCATGCAAATCAACTTCGGACACAGTGTCAAACGATGGCATTGCTGGTTTTCTCCTGGGGCGCGGGTCTATCTATAGTACTCAGGAGCACCCGGATCAGCCAGGGAGCTGGTCCCTGATCGCGCCTTTCGGTCCAGACTGCGAGCAGTGATAATTGACTGTTTCCGAATATAACTATTATATATAACAATAAGTTATCTGTTTTTTTCGATTTTCCGGGATGAAAAAAAGGCCTGCTTGCGCAGGCCTTCTGGAAGCGCCGGAAGATCTAGCGTCGAGCTGTCTTCCTGGCGGTCTTTTTCTTTGCTGTCTTTTTCTTCGCAACCTTTTTCTTGGCTGTCTTTTTCTTCGCGGTCTTCTTGGCTACCTTTTTCTTGGCAACCTTCTTCTTCGCGACTTTCTTCTTGGCTACTTTTTTCTTTGCAGCCTTTTTCTTGGCTACCTTTTTCTTTGCAACTTTTTTCTTGGCGACTTTCTTCTTCGCCGTTTTCTTAGCTACCTTTTTCTTGGCAACTTTTTTCTTTGCAGTTTTCTTGGCTACTTTTTTCTTGGCAACCTTCTTTTTGGCTACCGGACGTTTCTTCGCGACAACCTTCTTCTTGGTCGCCTTTTTCTTTGCTGTTTTCTTTTTCACTGCCATGAGGATATCTCCTTTCAATGCATGGTTCGCGCAACTAAACGGCGTTGACATTTGAAACTTTAATGAAAAAAGAACAAATTACAACATCTAGATAACATTGCGCTCTATGATTCATGTGTAACTTTGATGCATGAGCGTTCGATGGCCAAGGGTCTGTAGCTGTTTGTTTGCATAAAGAAAATAAAGCCGACATGCATTTGGCAGCTAAATAGCAGTGTTTCGTTTATATCAGGTAAAAAAGTTCGGGCGCTGTTGCTTTGGTCGCGAGGCGTGAAAAGAGCCTTGCGACGGCTTGACAATCACCTGAAAAAAAATTTCGGAAAAAGCGAATTGATGATACCGAATGAAGATAAAGTGGTTACGATCGTTGTGTAAGCGCAACAAACTAACGGAGATATTCTTGCTATGAGTAACCCGCTTTTTAAACTCTATACGCGCATCGACACCTGGTTGTGGAGTCATGATGCGCGCGATGTGGGCAGACTCCGTCGTACCGTCAAACTGAGCTTGCGCACGCTGGTCGTTTTGATTCGACAGTTTCTCGAAGGCGAACTCAACCTGCGAGCGATGAGCCTGGTGTACACCACCCTGCTATCCATCGTGCCGTTACTTGCGGTCAGCTTTTCGGTGTTGAAGGGATTCGGCGTTCACAATCAGCTCGAACCGGTTCTTCTGAATTTCCTGGCGCCCCTGGGCCCCGACGGTGTTGAAGTCGCGGACAACATCATCCGCTTTGTCGAGAATGTCGAGGTCGGTGTGCTGGGCTCGCTTGGTTTTGCGTTTCTTATCTATGCTGTTGTTTCTCTTACGCAAAAAATTGAAGCAGCGTTCAATTTCGTCTGGCAGGTGGATCGCCTGCGCGGCCTCACCGAGCGGTTTTCCAACTACCTCAGCGTGATACTTGTCGGCCCGCTTCTGATGTTCACTGCGGTGGGCATCTCTGCAGCTATCGTAAACGCCGATCTCGTGCAGCAGTTGATCGACGTGGAGGCGATCGGTTTTCTGTTCGTTACCGCGGGCAAACTGCTGCCCACCCTGCTGGTCATCGCTGCGTTCACGTTCCTTTATGTGTTCATTCCGAATACGCGCGTGAAGTTTGTGCCGGCTCTGCTCGGTGGTGTAGTCGCCGGTCTGTTATGGGAAGGCAGCGGCTGGGTGTTCGCCCAGACCATCGCAACGTCGTCCAAATACTCAGCGATCTACTCCGGCTTTGCGATCATGATTCTGTTGCTGATCTGGTTATACCTGAACTGGCTGATCCTCCTGATGGGCTCCCAGGTTGCTTTCTATGTTCAGCATCCGCAGTACGTCACGCGTGAACCGGTGCGCCTGCACCTGAGCAACCGCCTGCAGGAGCGACTGACCTTACAGCTGATGTTTCTTATTGCGGATAGCTATCTCAAGCGTGGGGATCTCTGGACGCTGGATGGCCTGGTTCAATATCTCCGGCTACCCATGCAGCCGGTCCATCAGGTGCTGCGAGTGATGCTCGATGCCGGGTTTATCTCGGAAACCAGTGCTGAGCCGCCGGCGTACGTGCCCAGGCGGGACATTCATTCAATGACCGTAGCGGAATTGCTGCGAGTCGTGCGCAGCGCGGGTGAGAACCGCCTCCTGACCATGAACAGGCTGCCACAGCAGGTGCAGATCGATCAGACTATGGGGGGCCTCGAGAAGGCTATTGAAAGCGGTCTCGGCAATCAGACGCTCCACGATCTGGTCGAACAGTCGCCCGAAAACGATAAATCGTGACCAGCAGTGAGTGACTACCAGATGCTGCGGGGCATTTGCCAGCCCCGCAGCCCCGCAGCATTACTCAGGCGCGCGAGGCGCGCTTGCGTTCATTCTCGAGACGCATCTTCTTGCGTAGGCGGATGGTTTTTGGAGTCACCTCGACCAGTTCGTCCTCATCGATAAACTCCAGTGCCTGTTCCAGCGACATGCGGATCGGCGGCGTCAGCAGAATCGCTTCATCGGTGCCGGAGGCACGGACGTTGGTGAGCTGCTTGGCCTTGAGCGGATTCACTACCAGGTCATTATTGCGGGAATGGATGCCGATGAGCATGCCTTCGTAGACCGCCTGGCCCGGTTCGATAAACATGCGTCCCCGTTCCTGGAGATTGAACAGGGCAAATCCCAGGGCCTTGCCGGTGCCGTTAGCGATCAATACACCGTTGAGTCGTTTGCCGAAGGCGCCTTTCTTGATCGGGGCGTAGTGATCGAACACGTGATAGAGCAGCCCGCTGCCCTGCGTGGCGGTCATGAATTCGGTGCGGAATCCAATCAGTCCACGGGATGGCATGATGAAATCCAGGCGCACGCGCCCCTTGCCGTCGGGGACCATATTCTGCAGATCGCCGCCCCGTTCGCCGAGTTTTTCCATCACCGTGCCCTGGTGCTTCTCCTCGACATCGACAGTAAGCTGTTCGTGCGGCTCCTGCATCTGGCCATCGATTTCGCGATTGATGACTTCCGGGCGGGAAACGCCCAGTTCATAGCCTTCGCGGCGCATGTTTTCGATCAGGATCGACAGATGCAGCTCACCACGGCCTGATACCCGGAACTTGTCCGGATCAGTTGTGTCGTCCACCCGTAGCGCCACATTGTGTACCAGTTCCTTCTGCAGGCGCTCGCGGATCTGCCGCGAGGTGACGAATTTTCCTTCCTGGCCTGCAAACGGTGAATTGTTCACCTGGAACGTCATGCTGACAGTCGGTTCATCAACCGACAGCGGCGGCAGTGCTTCCACCTGACTGGCATGACAGAGCGTATCTGAGATGCCCAGACCGTCGATACCGGTGAAGGCGATGATGTCGCCGGCCTGTGCTTCCGGCACTTCGACTCGCTCAAGACCCAGGAATCCGAATATCTGCAGCATGCGACCGGTGCGCTGTTCACCCGCCGAGTCGATCACGGTAACCGGTGACTTGCTGCTGATATGGCCGCGGTTGATGCGACCGATGCCGATCACGCCCACATAGCTGTTGTAGTCGAGCGAACTGACCTGCATCTGGAAAGGTCCGTCACGATCGACGGCCGGAGCTGGTACCTTATCCACGATCATTTGCAGTAATTCTGTCATGTCGCCGCTGCGCACTGTCGCGTCTTCGCTGGCGAATCCCTGCAGGCCCGATGCATAGATGACCGGGAAATCCATCTGCGCGTCGGTGGCACCGAGACGATCGAACAGGTCGAAAGTCTGATCGAGTACCCAGTCTGGCCGGGCGCCCGGGCGGTCGATCTTGTTGATAACAACGATCGGGTGAAGGCCCTGCTGCAGTGCCTTCTGAGTCACGAAGCGCGTTTGCGGCATCGGTCCCTCGACGGCGTCCACCAGCAGCAGCACCGAATCGACCATCGACAGCACGCGTTCCACTTCGCCGCCAAAATCGGCGTGGCCCGGAGTGTCCACAATGTTGATCCGGTAGTCGCGCCACTGGATGGCAGTATTCTTGGATAAAATTGTTATGCCACGCTCACGCTCCAGATCATTGGAGTCCATGATGCGTTCAGGTGCCGCGGCGCGATCGCCCAAAGTCCCCGACTGGGACAGCAGCTGGTCGACCAAGGTGGTTTTCCCATGGTCAACGTGGGCAATAATAGCGATGTTACGAAGGCGTTCGATCACGGCGGTATCTCTTGGATTGAGCGGCCGCGCATTATACAGGATATATATAGATAAAGGTTATGCTAAATGGTCCATCAGAAATCTTTCACGGTCACAACCCGCGGCCGCGGCAGTTACTCGATCGACGCCGAGGTTGCCGATTGCCTTGGTAAAACTGATATCCAGACTGGCTTGTGCCAGGTTTTCGTGCACCACACCAGCGCCTCGCTGATGTTGTGTGAGAACGCCGATCCTGAGGTGCGGCGCGACCTGGAGCGATTTATGGGCCGGCTGGTGCCGGATGGCGATCCGCTGTTCCGGCATGTGGATGAGGGCCCGGATGATATGCCGGCACACATCCGCAGCATCCTGACTTCCAGTTCAGTGAATTTGCCGGTGAGCGGCGGACATTGCGACCTCGGCACCTGGCAGGGGATCTATCTGTGGGAACATCGCGATTCCTCGCATCAGCGGCGTATTACGGTCACCGTGTACGGGGAGTAGCCTGCGCGTCATCCCTTTCGGTCTCCAGTCCCGGAACGTGCGGGGCATCTCCGACGTAGTCTTCATCAGTGCTGCTCGCATTGCGGTCAACTTCGGCGTCGGAAAACTCTTCACCGGCAGTGGACTCGATCGGCTGATCAGCCGGTCGCGCATTCAG
This sequence comes from Thiogranum sp., assembly GCA_024636585.1. Taxonomy (GTDB): domain Bacteria; phylum Pseudomonadota; class Gammaproteobacteria; order DSM-19610; family DSM-19610; genus Thiogranum. The sequence goes on from JAGXGS010000019.1 coordinate 16,440, forward strand.
TGCCGGAGTCTCGGGAAGGTCGAGGCGTGGCGTATCAACCGGATTCCGGCACAGCGCCTGTGAACCGGTCGCCAGGTGCTCGTACACCTCGCGGTAACTCTGCGTCATTTTTTGCACCAGTTCTGAAGTACGCTGAAAATGTGAACCCACCTGGCTGCGATAATTATCGAGCTCCTGTTGCAGGGTATCGATTTGTTCGCGCAACTCGCGGGTCTGTCGTTTGCTGCCAAAGGCCACATAAGCCACGCCCACACCCACCGCAAGCCCGAATGCAAACGCGATGAGGCCTGTCGCCCATACCCAGCTCACTGAAATTCCACCGGCCATAACCACTCCCGAAAACTATGAGTTCTTAGACAGTATACCGGGGATTTCGCCGCACTGGAAAGGCACCTGGGGCGGCTTCATTGTTGTTGCTGATGCGCTATACTTTTTGCTATCCCGCAGTGTTCTGCAGCACTGTGGTACCAAAGGGAGACTGCCCGGCCGTGCACTTGCACGACGGATAGAGATTGGGGATAAAAAATGAAATCAATCTATGTAGGGAATATTTCCTTCGACACCACCACTGAGCAGTTGCGCGATTTGTTTGCGCCACACGGAGAGGTGGGCGCGGTCAAGCTGGTCAGCGATCGTTATAGCGGAAAACCGCGCGGTTTTGCCTTTGTGGAAATCGATGATGAATCGGTTGACGAGGCGATTACTGCGATGGATGGTGTCGAATTCGATGGCCGCAATCTCAAGGTGAATCTGGCTAAGCCGCGCGGCGTCTGGCGGATCCGCAGACCTCGCCAATAGGAGCGCAAAAAGTGCAGGCGGCGTTCGCTCAGCTAACGCGATTGCGTGGCGTTCCGGCGACGAATGCCTGGATATTGGCCAGGATTTCATTAACAAGCCGTTGCCGCGCCGGACGACTTGCCCAGGCAATGTGTGGCGTCAGAATCAGGCGTGATGAGGTAGCGGCATACTGCACGAGCGGATGCGATGCCGGCGGCGGCTCCTGTTCCAGTACATCGATGGCGGCGCCGGCGATCGATTCTTCCTTTAACGCCTGAAGCAGGTCGGTTTCAGTAACAATGCCGCCGCGAGCCGTGTTGATCAGAATGGCGTCTGGTTTCATAGATTTCAGCTCATGGGCACCGATGAGCCCGCGCGTCTGTTCGGTCAATGGGCAGTGCAGGCTGATGATGTCCGAGGTTTCCAGCAGTTCCTGCAGTGGCACGCGATCAGGCAGCGGCTCTCCGTGCAATCGCTGCGCGACGCTGACGCGCATGGAAAATGCGTCCGCCATGCGCGCCACTGCCTGGCCCAGCACACCGTAACCGACTACGCCCAGCGTTTTCCCTGCCAGTTCATTTATGCTGCTGCCGAACAGACAGAAATGCGGGCTGCCACTCCAGTCGCCCCTGCGGGTGCGGTCTCGGTATTCATCCAGATGTCGCGTCAGCGTCAACAACAGCATGAATACATGCTCCACCACCGATGCGGTTGCATAATCCCGGGCATTGCTTACTACGATCCCGGCATCCCGCGTTGCTGCCAGATCGATATTATTAGTCCCGGTCGCGGCAACGCAGATCAACTTCAGACCAGGTGCCGCCTGGATAAGCGCTCTATCCAGTGTAACTTTGTTGGTGACAACGATCTGCGCTGTGGATATGCGAGCAGCCACCTGATCCGGTGTGCTGCAATGATGAAACTCCCAATCCGCCAGACAGGCGCGCAGGGCCGCCAGGTCCAGATCCGCTGGGTTCAGGCTGTCGAAATCGAGAAACACACCGCGCATGGCTAGCGCATTACCCCAGGCTGCACCCTGAGCCCAGGGTAATGCGGCCATCGACGGGCAGTTGAACCAATGTCATTCATGCTCTTTCTCCGCGATTGCGCTATGAGCCATTGATGTCATGAAACGGCAATACCGGTCAAGTATTATCCCGGTGCGTCGATATTGCGTCGACGGATAAACAGGTATCATGGGAGGATACGATGGAACACCGATGCAGTGTTCGCAAGCCTTTGCAATTTCAGCTGTTACTTTACAAGCACAACCTGCCGGTACAGAGCGCCGTTTGCCATAATCTTGGCCTCGGCGGAATGTTCATCAGCGCTATGGGCTATGAATGGCGCAAGAATGAAATTCTGGAAGTGGAATTTGTCGGGCCCGAAAATCAACCATCCATGCGCCTGCCGGCAGTGGTGGTACATTATGGAAAGCAGGGCGCCGGTTTGATGTTCGGTTCTATTACCGGTGAGCAGCGCCGCCGACTGCGGGTATGGCTCTTCAAGCGCCCGGCGGATGATATGGCCGGACCCGTGCCCGCCGACCAGAAGGCACGCGAAGTCGCCTGAATCAGTTGCTTCCGGCCGGGTTCTGAATCCGCGCCGAATGCTTGATGATTTCACCGCGCTGCAGGGGGAAACCCTTCCCCCGCTGCTTGTCCGCGTAATAGCGAACCAGCGTCTCCCTGATCACGGGAAAAGCCAGTTCATCCCACGGGATGTCAGTTTCATCGAATAAAGCACACTCGAGACTCTCGGCGCCTGCCGAGAATGCCCCGTCTATCAGCTCACCGCGATAAATCATATACACCTGGCTGATGTGCGGAATGCTGAATAATCCATAGAGGCCGCTGATATCGACTCGCGCCTGTGCTTCTTCCAGTGTCTCGCGCATCGCCGCCTGTTCCGTAGTCTCGCCGTTTTCCATGAATCCCGCCGGCAAGGTCCACAATCCGTAACGCGGTTCTATGGCACGCTTGCAAAGCAGAATGCGCCCCTGCCATTCGGGTATGCATCCCGCCACGATTTTCGGATTTGAATAGTGGATGGTGCTGCATGTGTCGCACACAAACCGCTCGCGGTTATCGCCATCGGGAATGCGGACTCTGACGGTTGCTCCACATGTACTGCAATATTTCACCTTCGTTCCTCGATCCGGGTGCGAATTAAAATGCTAACACAAGCTGCGTGAGCTGATTGTCCGATTCAGATGAACGGGCGCGCCAGCAACAGACCCAACATGGTTTTTGCATCCACGATGTTACCGTTCGACACCTGTTCCAGCGCATCCTGATAGTCAATCCAGTGGACTTCGATGACTTCGTGTGGATGCAGATTGCTGTCTACCTTCTGAAGGTCCCACGCCATGTACAGGTGCACACGCTCATCACAGAATCCCGGCGTGCTGAAGAGGCTGCCCAGCGGCCGCCATTCCTGCGCTGTCAGCCCGGCCTCTTCCTGCAGCTCCCGGTGCGCTGTCTGCAGTGGCGATTCCGGTTGATCGATTTTTCCCGCCGGCAGCTCCCACAACCAGCCGCCAGTTGCGTGCCGGTACTGGCGTAACAGGCACACCCGCCCCCCTGAATCGAAGGCAGCAACAGCAGCTCCGCCCGGATGCCTCACCACTTCGAGTTCCAGGGTCTGCTGATTGGGCAGCACCACGTTCTCCAGTCCGAGGTCCACGACCTGGCCGCGGTAGATGGATTTACGTGTGGTCATCTGAGATTCAGCAGCCGTAAACTGCCATTGTCTGGCCAGTACCTTCCGGTGCCAGCGGATCGAGATACATAGCTCGTAATGGCATGCGGCGGGCGGGTTTCAATTGCGGGCCCCGTACGAAAGTATTGAACGCTGTGCCACCAAGCACGCAATGCGCAGTGGTCAGATACAGCCGGTCGAGCGCGTCGCCGGCAATCAACGTATGCAGCACTGCCGGGCCGGCGATCGCATAGACATTGCGACAACCCAGTTCTGCCAGGCGGGGGCGCAACAAAGAGGCGTCGACATGATCGCCGCTGCCGCAGTGGATGGCGCGGGCATGGGACCCGGAGACCAGCCGGGTCAGCCGACTGTCATCCGCATTCGCGCCGGTGATGATATAAACATTACGATCGGCTTGGCGGCGAATTGCCGGTATCGGAATATCCAGGCTGGCGCTGAAAATGGCGATATCGGGCTGCGGCGACATACCACGCTGAATGCGCCATTCGCGTAGATCCGCAAATTCAGGCGCTGAACCGACTGGCAGTTCGGCCTGTTCCTCCTGCACTTCAGTCTGGCGGAAATAGCGCCCGCTGGTAATCAGCAGATCTGCCTGTGCGGCCAGCTCCTGGAACAGCCGCCAATCGCGATCATTGCCGATTTCAGGGGGCACCTGACCGGTCTGGCGTCCCGCGGCAGGGAGAGCAATGCGTCCGTCCAGACTGGAAATGTAATTGCTGTAGATAAATGGATCGCGGGCACCGTCGTCTGGCGGCATCTGATCCAGATATAACCCCTGCAAGGCATGTTGCCGCCCCGGGTTCGGATACAGTTCGAGAATCTCTGTGCTCATGTCTTTATCTTATATGATTATGTTCAGGCATAAAAAAAGGCCACCGTAGAGCGGTGGCCTGGATTTTTCTGTCGTGTCCGACTGGACCGCCGCTTAAGCGACTTCGTCCTGGTGAGCTTTCTGCCGGTAGTCAGATATCGCAGCTTTGATCGCATCTTCCGCGAGTACGGAACAGTGCACCTTGACCGGCGGTAGCGCCAGCTCTTCGGCGATCTGACTGTTCTTGATTTCGCTTGCCTGTTCCAGAGTTTTGCCTTTGACCCATTCAGTCAACAAGGAGCTGGACGCAATCGCCGATCCGCAGCCGTAGGTCTTGAAGCGAGCTTCTTCGATAACACCCTGGCTGTTTACCTTGATCTGCAGCTTCATTACGTCGCCGCAGGCGGGCGCGCCAACCATGCCCGTACCTACACTGGTGTCGGCCTTGTCGAAAGAACCGACATTGCGGGGGTTTTCATAGTGATCCAGAACCTTGTCGCTATATGCCATTACTGTGATTCTCCGCTAAACGTCTTAGTGCAGCTTATGCCGCGGATTGCTGTTCAAAACGATTGCCTTCCTGATCCTTGCTTTCGCCATCCTGTTTGATGGCTTCAGCCAGTGTCAGACCATTCAGGTAGTCGTAGATACGAGCGCTCAGCCGGTTCCACATAATGACGCTTTGTGGCCACTCTTCGCCCGGGATTCGCTCGCGGCGAGCCGGCATGGCGTCATCTACTGCGCTTAAAATTTCAGCGATGGTGATTTCGTTGGCCGGGCGTCGCAGGCAGTAACCACCGCCGGGACCGCGCATTCCGGTGACCAGGCTATGGTTGCGCAGCCGCGCAAAGAGTTGTTCCAGATAGGACACCGAGATCGACTGTTCCACCGAAATATCGGCGAGTGTGACCGGGCCCTTGTTGTCTCGCAATGCGAGTTCCATCATCGCGGTGATGGCATGACGACCTTTCGTAGATAATTTCATGATTCGCCTCGTTTACTGTGCGGACGCCGCAAGAATGTGCGGGTCTCCGTTTCATGAACTGGGGTAATGATAATAATACTTGAGTCTTTTAGTCAAGAATAATCGAGGGGAATTTTCGTGCCGCACGAACTGCGGACATCAGGAGGCACAGCGCGACTCGAATGGCTGCTATTAAACCTTAAAGCTCGAATGGTTGTCAAGCCGCGAGGCGGCGGGCGAGATCTTCAAGGTCGTCTTTCATTTCCAGAATCCGCGCCGTTTCAGCCTCGACCTGCTGTTCGGTTATTCCAAGCATTTCCAGTGAAAACAGTGGGATACCTTGCTTGCCGGCTTCACCAATACCGTGCAGTGCAAGTGCCCGATTGGCAACCAATACCAGTTGCGGATAAACCGCGTGCTGATCCCAGTAGCCTTCGTCATGGTGGTAGCGCACGGCGGCGACCAGTTCGGCAGGCAGGCCCCAGGTTTCCATCAGCCAGGCGCCGATCTGGTCATGTGTTACGCCGAGCACCTGATGTTCCAGCTCGCAACCGGACAGCTCCGGATTGGCTTCGGCAAAGCGATTGAGAATGAAGAATTCCGGCTGAAAAGTGTGGCCAAGCACCAGTCTCCCCAGGTTTTGCAACAGGCCTGCGAGATAGGCGGTACCGCGCGGCGGCCGCTGTTTGCGTGGCAGCAGTCGACCGAGATTCTCGACCAGGCGGGCGGCGTACACGGAATGTTGCCAGAAGCTATCCAGTCCAAAGGGACCATCCTGTGGTACGCGCAGCGCTGTGCCAATTGAAAATCCCACCGCCAGATTCATTACATAGTCGAAGCCGAGCACCCGCGCTATCGCAGTCTGCAGATTGCTGATGCTGCCAGCGTAACCATATAAAGATGAATTCGCATACCGGAGTACCTGGGCCGAAAGGCTCGGGTCCTGTTCGATGATGCCGGCGAGTTGGCGGGCGTTGGCATTCGGGTCGGCAGCCAGTTGTAGAATCAGCGCCGCAGTTGCCGGTAATGGAGGCAGTTCATGAAACTCCTCGATATTGCGTTTGATGCGAGCCGGCGTGAATTGCTCGACCACGGCAGAAAGTGTTAATTCGTCTTTTTGCAGGCCGGCGACAGCGCGTGCGAACTCACCGGTTAAATGATTTCCCAGCAGCTGACGGAAAGCTTTCACGGGCATGCGCACCAGCGAGGTATGGGCGCCCGGTTCAAAGATCACGGTCTGCATGTTGTTCACCGCAGCGTCGACAATGACATCGAGATTATAGGCGTGCGCCAGAGGTGGATAGGATCCCGGCTCGCAATCATCGAAAATGGTTGCCAGTTGATTGCCGGGGACCAGTTCAAGATCGCGATGCAGCAGTGTACACAGCGCTTCGAAATCGAGCACGCGATCGGCGGGCAACACGGCCATCAGCAGGCCCTGGCCATCTATCAGGACCACTGCTCGCACCAGTTGCTCGAGCGCGACATCGCAGGCTTGTGCGGCCTGACTGAGAGTGGTGGTTCTGGGGTGCAGTAACACCTGATAGTCGATCGTTTCGCTATCGAGGCAGGCGCGTATATTGGCTGGTATTCCCATCTGGATCGTCCCTTGATGAATCAATTGCTTGATCCACAGCAAAAACTGCACCATCATAGAAAAAATGATGGATATCAGCGTCCTGACCTGGCCATCAACCTTATGTGTAAGGGTGGGTGACAAAAGATCGGCGCTCGATCTGGGAGTTGCCGGACATTTTGGTAGAATCTTGCAGACTGACTGGAACAATAATTTTCTGGAGTACTTGAATGGCAACCGAATTGACTGCCGGCAGTGATCGCCGGGGACGGTCCCGGGAAAGACTGGCGACCCTGGTAAAAACGCGATCGCAAACCCTGTCTCTTTTTACCGCACTGGCTAATCAGCGACCGTTTGAACCTGATGAAGAGACAAACGAAGCCCTGCAGGAATTTTGTCAGGCGTTGATCGACTATGCCGCCAGCGCCCATTTTCAACTGTACCGTTTCTTTGCGGACAAGCTCGAACGCCGTACGCCGGTCGCTGATATAGCGGACAAGGTGTACCCGAAAATTATCCGTACCACCGATATGATTCTGCGCTTCAACGATAAATATGAAGACGTGAATTTATCCAGCAGTGATGAGAAGGTGCTGGTGTTGCTGGATGCGGATCTTTCCAGTCTCGGGGAAACACTGGCCGAACGTATTCAGCTCGAGGACCAGGTGATCAGGGCAATAACCGGTCAGACACACTGACAGCGATGCCGCTTTATCGGGGTGACCGGGGCTCTTCCCTGGCGAGGATTTCCTGCACCTGCGAACGTCGCAGATAGCGCCAGGGTAGCGGAATCAACCCTGGAACCCGCTGCATGTAACGCCGATAGGTGTCACCGTAAAGTAACACCAGCTTCTTTTCCTCGAGTCGCGATCCAACGATCAGGTAGAGTGTCAGTATCACTGCGGACAGCAGCAGCGCCGCATCCATCTCGCGCGTCCATATGATAATGAGCCCGAAAAAGTACCAGGGGTGACGCACGAACCGGTGCGCCCAGGACAGTCCCATGGGTGCCTGATCGTTGATTGAATCGTTCCGGTCAGCCAGCTGCCGGGTGCCAATAAACTCTGCCATGTCATAGCTGCTCAGGGTCGTGAAAAACCCCGCCACCGCAGCCAGCGCCGCTACATTCATAATCCAGCCCACGACAACCGGCCACTGCCATAACGGCTCGCCGGGATAAGTGAACAGCAGCCACAGAGGCGGTATCAATAACAGGATGGAGCCGAGGTTGAAGGTCAGCCGGTAGGCGCGAAACCCTTCGGGGAAATGCATCTGAAACCAGCTTTTGCAGGCGTTGGAGGCAAGGATGCTGTGGATGGCTGCATACAGAATCCAGGCCGAGGCCAGTAGTGTCAGGTGAGTGGGCGCGGGCATAAGCGAATTGTAGCGCTTTCCGGTGGCGGGAGCGCGAACGCCTGATGGGGTATCATCGTGCGCATCACAGGTCCCGGAGGTTTTCCAGTGCATAAAAAACCCGCCCGGCATCAGCTCGCGGCAGTCGCGGAGTTGCTGGACATCATGGCCCGGTTGCGTGATCCGGAGAGCGGCTGCCCCTGGGATCTCGAGCAGGATTTTTCCAGCATTGCACCCTATACACTGGAAGAAGCCTACGAAGTGGCGGATGCAATCGAGCGCAACGACCCGGACGATCTATGTGCGGAATTGGGGGACCTGCTGTTTCAGGTGGTATTCCATGCGCAGTTGGCTGCCGAGCGTGGCTGGTTCGAGTTTGCCGATGTTGTCGCTTCGATCAACCGCAAGCTGATACGTCGCCATCCGCACGTATTCGCCAACCAGCAGATTGCCAGTGCCCGCGAACAGTCTGAAGCCTGGGAGCAGCATAAAGCAGATGAGCGGGCCGCCAGAGGAGAGGAGGGCAGTGAAGGCGCCTTGAGCGGTATTCCGCTGGCTTTGCCGGCACTGGTGCGGGCACAGAAGATCCAGCGCCGTGCTTCCCGCGTCGGTTTTGACTGGACCGAAATTTCGGATGTAATCGCCAGGCTGGACGAAGAACTGCGGGAGTTGCAGGAAGCCCTTGCCGCTGGAGAGCCGCGCGAACGGCTGCAGGAGGAGCTCGGCGACCTGCTGTTCAGTGGCGTCAATCTGGCGCGCTTTCTGGACGCCGATGCAGAAGCGATATTACGAGCAGCCACTCGCAAGTTTGAAACGCGCTTCGGCATTGTCGAAATGCTGGCTCAGACACAACAGCGCGTCCTGCAGGATTTTACGCTGGAAGAGCTTGAAGAATTCTGGCAGGAGGCGAAGCGACGTACCGGTTAACGCCGGAAAAGTTGATTAAGGCGGTAAAACCATTAAGGTAAACGCCCGGGTGCAGGCTTCTAACGATTAACAAAAAAACCACCGAGGATCTATTCAATGGATGATTACCAGGCGGGCAGCAATGTCCTGTTTATACTGCTCGGCGCCATTATGGTGCTGGCGATGCATTCAGGTTTCGCGTTTCTGGAAGTCGGAACGGTACGCTCCAAGAATCAGGTCAATGCGCTGGTGAAAATCATCTCTGATTTCGCTATGTCGACCATTGCCTACTTCTTTATCGGCTTCAGTATCGCGTATGGCGTGGACTTCTTTTCCAGCGCCGAAGTGCTCTCCGAGAAGAACGGTTATGAGCTGGTCAAATTTTTCTTTCTTTTGACATTTGCCGCGGCAATTCCCGCCATCGTGTCCGGGGGGATCGCCGAACGCGCACGTTTCAATCCGCAGTTGCTTGCGACTTTTGTTCTGGTTGCTGCTGTATATCCTTTTTTTGAAGGCATTGTGTGGAATGGTAATTATGGGATCCAGGACTGGATCAGCGCGACCTTCGGTGCTGCGTTTCATGACTTCGCCGGTTCGGTGGTGGTGCATGCCATGGGCGGCTGGATCGCGCTCGCTGCGGTGTTGTTGCTGGGACCGCGGCACGGGCGCTATCTGAAGGACGGTGGCATGACTGCGCATCCGCCCTCGAGCATTCCCTTCCTGGCGCTGGGTGCATGGATACTTTCCGTCGGCTGGTTCGGTTTCAATGTGATGTCGGCGCAGACTATCGACGCGGTGAGCGGACTGGTGGCGGCCAATTCGCTGATGGCGATGGTCGGCGGCATTCTGGCGGCACTGTTCGTCGGAAAAAACGATCCGGGCTTTGTGCATAACGGTCCTTTGGCCGGGCTGGTGGCCGTCTGTGCCGGATCCGACGTGATGCACCCGCTCGGCGCTCTGGCTACCGGTGCGATTGCCGGTGCATTGTTCGTCTGGCTGTTTACCCTGACTCAAAACCGCTGGCGGATCGATGACGTGCTGGGCGTATGGCCGCTGCACGGCTTGTGTGGCGCCTGGGGCGGCATTGCCTGCGGCATTTTCGGCAGTACCGCCCTGGGTGGTCTGGGCGGTGTATCGCTGGCAGCACAACTGTTCGGTACGGCGCTGGGAATCACTGTGGCGCTGCTCGGCGGTTTTCTTGTTTATGGCGTGATCAAGGTCGTGATCGGATTGCGCATGGATCAGGAGCAAGAGTATCGGGGCGCCGATCTGAGTCTGCACCACATCGCTGCCGAGCCGGAATACGATCGACAGTAAATCCTCGGGCAACCGGTCGGCACCGGGGGCGGCGCAGACCGGTTGCGGTTGACTGCTCATGTCAGCTGACTTAAAGTCCGCCCCGCATTCACCAGGTGCTTGTCGTGCAGATTGCGCGCAAGTGAAACGGGAAGCCGGTGCGCTGATTTCTGATCAGCAAGGCCGGCGCTGCCCCCGCAACGGTAAGTGAGAAAGGACGAGTCGTAATGCCACTGCGCGTACAGCGTGGGAAGGTGACTCCTCCGGCCTAACAGCCCTCACCAGCCCGGAGACCGGCCTCGCGTGATGACAACCTGTCGCGTGGGGCGGCCAAGGTGTCGCTGGCTGTCAGCGCTTTTCCTGGTGATGTTCTGAATCCGGATTACTGACTGCCCCGGCGCGACCTTCCACTGTTCCCATGCTTAACCCAGATGCCGCACGGGTGGTGTGGCCAGCATTGGAGTCTGTCGTGAAGTTTTTCCAAAATGTTTCCCTGTTATTGCTGAGCAGCCTCAGCGCCGTGCCCGCCAGTCTTTTCGCAGCGGCGGATACCGCCGATCCTGTCATCGTCACCGCCACGCGCGCCGCGACACCGGGCAGTGAGGTCGGTAGTGCGGTGAGTGTGATCACATCGCAGCAGATCGAACAGCGTCAGTACCGGACACTGGCTGATGCATTGCGTGGGATGCCGGGTTTGCGCGTGGTGCAGGCCGGCGGCCCGGGTCAGCAAACTTCAGTATTCATGCGCGGCACGAGTTCCTCGCACAGTCTGGTTCTGATCGACGGTGTCGACGCAGCGGACCCCGGCAATCCGTCGCGTGCCGTGGATTTTTCCAACCTGTTGCTGGAAAACGTCGAGCGCATAGAAATCGTGCGCGGGCCGCAGAGCACCCTGTACGGTTCCAACGCAATCGGTGGTGTAATCAATATCATTACGCGCCAGGGCGAAGGTGAACCATCTGGTTCATTGATTATGGAAGCGGGCAATCACAGCACTGCAAATCAATACCTGAACGTTCAGGGTGCCGGTTCGGTGCTGGATTACTCGCTGGGTCTCACGCACATGAAAACCAACGGTGATTCCGTCACCCCTGAACGTCTGCGCGAGGGCAAAGATGCGGAGGCCGACGGATCGCGTAACTACAGTGCCTCATCGCGGTTGGGTATCCGGCTGAGTGATACGCTGAAACTCAATCTGTTCGGCCGCTATACAGACGCTGAAAGCGAATACGATCCGGAAGTCGGTCCCTTTGATCCGGCAAACTTTGCATTTTTTACCGCCGAAGATGACGATGCACGGTTGAAAAGCCGGCAGTATTTTCTGCGTTCGGAAGCGGTCGCGGTGCTGCTGGATGGGCGCTGGGATATGACTGTGGCAGCATCCTATACGCATTACGATCGTAAGACTGCTAACGATCGCGATGATCCTTCACGCACACTGGAACAGGTTCGTTATTTCGGAGAGGCACTTGATCTCAGTGTAGAGAATGATTTTTATCTCTCTGAATCCCACACGCTGACGCTCGGTGCCGGCAGTAAAAAAGAAGACCTGGATGTTGATGGCTTCCGGGAATTTCCGTCGCCGCCGTTCTCGCCTTTCGTTATCTCGGAAACTACCGAGGCCGATGCGCGGACGAATTACGCCTGGTTTCAGGATCAGTTTAATTTCGCATCGGGTGTATTCGGTACGCTGGGCATCCGCATCGATGACCATGAGGATTTCTCTGCGGAAACCACCTGGAGGACCACTGCAGGTTACCGGCATGAGCCGACCGACACCCGTATCACCGCCAGTATTGGAACCGGTTTTCGCGCGCCATCGTTGTTCGAGTTACACGGCTTTTCTCCTAATAACTTCGGGTCTGCGTACTCCGGCAATCCGGATCTCGATCCGGAAACCAGCATCGGCTGGGACGTCGGAATCCAGCAAGCGCTGTATGCCGGTCGGCTCACGCTCGGTGCAACATATTTTGAAAATGAAATCGACGACATGATTCAGCTGGTCACGGATGCCAGTTTCAACCAGACATCCGCGAATGTCGATGCTGTCCAGATTCGCGGAGTGGAGACATCCCTCGATGCCGAGCTCACGCAGCGAGCGCGATTGCGGATCAATTACACCGTGCAGGATATCGATCAGGACGACGAATCGGCAGATACGGAGGTGGTGCGGCGCCCACAGCACCAGGGTAGCCTGGATATCGACTACCGGATCAGCAACACGCTGGACGGCTATCTCGGCATCGACTATATCGGTCCACGCAAGGACATTATTCTGGCCTGGGATTCGGCTGAGACTATCGATGTCAAAAGTTATACCACTGCGAATGCGACGCTGGCCTGGCGGCCGGCCAGGGACTGGCGTCTGTTCGGACGCGTGAATAATCTGACCGACGAACATTACGAGCCGGCCGATGGCTTTCAGGCGCTGGGTCGCTGGGTCGTGGTGGGCGCGCAGCTGAGTTTCTAGTCCGCTTAAATCAACGCGCCGCAGGCTGTATACTCGCGTTTTTTCGATCAACCACGGCGAAACCGCCTCGGGAATAATGGAAAGACTGCTTGAAAATGTGTTGTACGCCAGCCGTTGGGTGCTGGCCCCGATCTATCTCGGCCTGAGTGCCGCGCTGTTCCTGCTGGGCATTAAATTTTTCCAGGAGGTCCTGCATGCGCTGCCGCTGGTGCTGCAGATGAAAGAAACCGACCTGGTGCTGCTGACCCTGTCCATGATCGATATCGCGCTGGTTGGTGGCCTGCTGGTGATGGTGATGTTCAGTGGCTATGAAAACTTTATTTCGCGCATCGAAGTGTCTGAGGGCACGGAAAAGCTGGCCTGGCTGGGTAAGCTTGATTCCGGTTCATTGAAGCAGAAAGTTGCGGCCTCGATCGTGGCGATTTCGTCAATTCATCTGTTGAAGGCGTTCATGAATGCGGAATCTATCGATAACGAGAAACTGAAGTGGTACGTCATTATTCATGTCACTTTTGTGCTGTCCGCCATGGGCATGGCGTACGTCGATAAAATGAACAAGCACTCTTGAATCAGCGGGTTCGCTGGCATGAATTTCCCGATGCCGCGGCGGTGGCGGCGGAAACAGTGCAGCGGATTCTCACGGCCGCGGACGCGGCAATCGCCGCACGCGGTCGTTTCCATCTGGTGCTGGCTGGCGGCAGCACACCTTTGCAGGCCTACGGGCAATTGGTCGATTGCCGCGCCGACTGGGCGCGCTGGCATATTTATCTGGGCGACGAGCGGTGTTTGCCCGCCGACCATCCGGAGCGTAACAGCCGGATGATCGAGGAAGCCTGGTTGCAGCACGCGCCTGTACCCGCCGAACAGATCGCCTGGATTCCCGCCGAACTGGGTGCGGAACCGGCCGCTGCCGCGTACCGCGAAAGGCTGCGCGATGCGCGTCCTTTCGACCTGGTGTTGCTCGGTATGGGTGAGGATGGCCATACCGCCAGCCTGTTCCCCGGACAGGCGCACGACTCTGACGCCCCGGTGGTTGCCGTGCATGATGCCCCCAAGCCGCCGCCGCAACGGGTGAGCCTCAATTACCCGACACTGTCGGATACGCGCGCGCTGTTGCTTCTGATTACAGGGGCATCAAAACATGCGGCGCTACAACGCTGGCAGGCTGGCGCTGCGTTGCCGGTTGCGAAGCTGGAATGTGCGGCAGGCCTGGATGTGCTGCTGGATGCAGCGGCGCTTACCGGATAAAGATGTGAAAGCGGGCTGATGCCCACTGCCTGGAATTTGAGTAACCGACCGAATTGGTCGGGGCGAGAGGATTCGAACCTCCGACCCCTTCGTCCCGAACGAAGTGCGCTACCAGGCTGCGCTACGCCCCGATTTCAATAATTTCGATTAACCGAAAACTCGGCCAATCCATGCAGGGCCTCTTTGTAGGGGCCGGCCGGGAGAGTGTCCAGTGCCGCGATGGCAAGATCAGCCTCCCGCTGCGCGGATCGGGCAGTGTACGCGATGGCGTTAGTCGATTCAATGGCTTCCATGACCTTGTCGATCTGCTCCAGCCCGCCGTTGCGGATCGCATTGCGAATGATCTCGACCTGCTCGGGCGTGCCGTTGCGCATGGCATGGATCAGCGGCAGAGTCGGCTTGCCTTCCGCCAGATCGTCACCGATATTCTTGCCGATGGCAGCGCCGGAAGAACCGTAATCCAGCGCGTCGTCGATCAGCTGGAAGGCGGTACCGAGGTGCATGCCGTAACTTGCCATTGCCTGTTCGATGGCCGGTGGCTGCTTGCCAAGAATCGCACCCAGTTGTGCCGCGGCTTCGAACAGTTTGGCGGTCTTGAACTGAATGACATCGGTATAACGCGCTTCCGTGGTATCAGGGTCGTGACAGTTGAGCAGCTGCAGGACCTCGCCTTCGGCGATGGTATTGGTCGTCGTGGAAAGAATCTCCATGATGCGCATACTGCCGATGCTGACCATCATCTCGAAGGCCCGGGAATACAGGAAATCACCTACCAGAACCGCCGCCTCGTTACCCCAGATGGCATTGGCGGTCTGGTTGTTGCGGCGCAGTTCCGATGCATCCACCACGTCGTCGTGCAGCAGAGTCGCGGTATGGATGAATTCGATAACCGCCGCCAGCTCCAGGTGATTGCTCCCCTGGTAGCCGCAGGCGCGCGCAGCCAGTAACACAAGTAATGGACGCAGCCGTTTGCCGCCGCTGTTGACAATGTAGCGCCCCAGCTCGTTAATCAGCGCGACATCGGATCTCAGGCGCGTGTAAATCAGCTGGTCGACTTCCCGGGCATCGTCATGCACCAGCGCCCGAACATCATCGATATTCAGGATTACCTTTTGTTTGTGAAGTGTTTCTTGCATCGGTTCTGAACGGCGACCTGGTTCCGGATTGCGAGAATATCAATAGCTTAGTCTAGCTGGGCGGCGCGTATCGTACCAGAACCAGGAGCATTTGACCCGACCCGCGACTATCTATAGAATTGCGCCTCTTTCGTGTGCGCTAAATTTTGGAGATTGAGCCATGTATGCGGTAATCATTACTGGCGGTAAGCAATACCGGGTCAGTAAAGGCGACAAACTTCGCGTCGAGAAGCTGGACGTTGAAGAAGGTACTTCGATCGATATCGATCGGGTCCTTATGGTTGTCGATGGCGACGATATCAAAATCGGTGCGCCGGTGCTGGACGGTGGCAAAGTCACCGCCGACGTCAAGTCCCACGGACGAGGCGCCAAGGTGGAAATCATCAAGTTTCGCCGTCGCAAGCACCATATGAAACGTCAGGGCCATCGTCAGGCCTACACAGAACTGGAAATCACGGGCATCTCTGCCTGAAGTCGAGGTAAGCGGAAATGGCACATAAGAAAGCCGGTGGTAGTACACGTAACGGACGTGATTCGGAATCAAAACGACTGGGCGTGAAACGCTTCGGTGGTGAAAGCGTAAATGCCGGGAATATCCTGGTTCGCCAGCGTGGCACGCATTTTCATCCGGGCGTGAACGTAGGTTGTGGCAAAGACCACACCCTGTTTGCGAAGACGGACGGCGCAGTGCGCTTCGCAAAACGCGGTCCCAAGGGACGCAAGTTCGTGGATGTGGTTGCTGCATCCTGAGCCGTACCCGGTTCCGGTCGAAAAGCCCCGTCCTGGTACGGGGCTTTTTTTTGAGTAGTATTGTGAAGCCGGCGGCGCGCGCTCAGCTGGCTGTGTTTGCAGTTTCCCATGCGAGTAATCTATGAAATTCGTCGATGAAGCTACCATAGACGTCCAGGCCGGTGACGGTGGCAATGGTTGTGTGAGTTTCCGCCGGGAAAAATTTATTCCGTTCGGCGGACCGGATGGTGGCGATGGTGGCGATGGCGGCAGCGTCTGGCTCATTGCCGACGAAAACCTGAATACGCTGGCGGATTTCCGTTATGACCGCCGCTTCAGGGCGGAACGCGGCGAGAACGGGCGCGGCCGGAACTGTACCGGCAAAGCCGGCGATGATCGCGAAGTGCGGGTGCCGGTCGGCACCCTGGTGTACGAAGACGACACCGATGAACTGATGGGCGACCTGGTAGAGGATGGTCAACGTCTGCTGGTGGCGCGCGGCGGTTTTCACGGTCTCGGAAACACCCGGTACAAGAGTTCCACTAACCGTGCTCCACGCCAGTTCAAGCCCGGCACGCCCGGCGAAGAACGGCGTTTGCGGCTGGAGTTGAAGTTGCTCGCTGACGTGGGATTGCTGGGGAAACCCAATGCCGGCAAATCGACCTTGATCCGGGCTATCTCGGGGGCGCGTCCCAAAGTCGCCGATTATCCGTTTACCACCTTGCATCCCAACCTCGGGGTAGTGCGGGTGGAAGCGCATCGCAGCTTCGTGGTGGCTGACATACCAGGCTTGATTGAAGGCGCGGCGGAAGGTGCGGGGCTGGGCGTGCAGTTCCTTAAACATCTGTCGCGCACCGGTCTGTTGTTGCACATGGTCGACGTGGCGCCGCCGGATGGCAACGATCCGGTCGACGATGTGCAGACGATTGTGCGCGAGCTGGAAAAATTCAGCACTGAACTGGGTAGCCGGGAACGTTGGCTGGTACTGAACAAGATGGATCTGCTGCCGGCGGGCGAGCATGAGGAGCTGATTCGCGATGTTGTTCAGAGGCTGGAATGGCAGGGACCGGTGTTCGCTATCGCGGCACTTGCGCGGCAAGGTACAGACGCGCTGGTATTTGCGATAATGGAGCATCTGGAGGCACAACGAAGAAACGTTTCCGAAGCGTCATGACCACAATAAAAAATCGCGAGCAGATCGGCCAGACACGGCGCTGGGTGATCAAGATCGGCAGCGCCCTGCTTACTAATGACGGCCGCGGCCTGGATCGACAGGCTATCCACGGCTGGGTGGAGCAGATGGTAGCGCTGCGCCAGCATCACCGGGAGGTTGTGCTGGTGTCATCGGGTGCCGTCGCCGAAGGCATGAGCCGGCTGGGATGGCACAAGCGGCCGCATGAGCTGGTGTCTCTGCAGGCCGCCGCCGCGGTCGGGCAGATGGGTCTGGTGCAGGCGTACGAATCGAACTTTCAGCAGCACGGCCTGCATACCGCACAGGTGCTGCTGACGCACGACGACCTGGTTAATCGAACCCGTTACCTCAATGCGCGCAGCACCCTGCGCAAACTCCTGTCGGTCGGCGTCATACCGGTGATCAACGAGAACGACACAGTTGCCTTCGATGAGCTGCGCCTTGGCGATAACGACACGCTGGCAGCCCTGGTTGCGAACCTGGTGGAAGCCGACCTGCTGATCATTCTTACCGACCAGGCAGGTATTTACGACAACGATCCGCGCACTCACGCGGATGCCCGGCTGATCGAGGATGCGGAGGCCGGCGACCCGCGCCTGTACGAAGTATCCAGCAGTGTCAGCGGCAGCGGCCTGGGGCAAGGTGGCATGACCACCAAGGTGCGTGCCGCAGAGCTGGCCGCGCGTTCCGGCACTGCCACCTGGATCGCCTCGGGGCGCGAGCCCGGCGTGCTGCAGCGCATTGCTGCCGGCGACAGGATAGGGACTCTGGTGCACCCGGCACGGGGTCCATTGGCGTCGCGCAAGCAATGGCTGGCCGGTCAGTTGCAGGCCAGGGGACGGCTGACTTTGGACAGTGGCGCAGTGCGGGTGTTGAAGGGCTCGGGTTCCAGCTTGCTGGCCGTTGGTGTGACTGCCGTGGAAGGGCAGTTCAGGCGCGGCGATCTGGTGAGTTGCCACGCCCCTGACGGGGTGGCGGTGGCGCGGGGCCTGATCAATTATGCGGTAGAGGATGCGCGCCGGATCATTGGCCAGCCCAGCGATAAAATCGAACAGTTGCTGGGGTATGTGGATGAACCTGAGCTGATCCATCGCGATAACCTGGTATTGCTGTGACCCGCGCCCCGTCGTCAGTTTCCGGCGCGAAGCGACCGGCCACAAAAAAGCCGGTCAGTGACCGGCTTTCTCGGGAACCCAGGATAATTCCGCGTTCAGCCTTCCAGTGTGCGCACGTGTTGCGCGAGGCGGCTCTTGTGACGGGAAGCTTTATTCTTGTGAATGAGTCCCTTGCCAGCCGACTTGTCGATCACTGGTACAGCTTTGTCGTAAGCGGTTTGCGCCGCGGCCTTGTCGCCGCTTGCAATCGCCTTGACGACATTTTTGATATGAGTGCGCAGCATAGAGCGCTGGCTGCTGTTGCGCTGACGACTGCGTTCCGACTGGCGGGCGCGCTTTCGTGCCTGGGCCGAGTTTGCCAAATTCTTTCTCCTGATCCGGGTTCCAAAGAGCGCGGTACTATGCGGATTTTTGCGCGATTTGTCAATGCTCGGCGGAACGATATGGGGGCGCAATGCGCACTGCGCTAGTTAAAAGCACCGCCGTCGTTGGTTCTATGACTTTGATTTCCCGGGTGTTGGGGCTG
The DNA here is from genome assembly GCA_024636585.1 of Thiogranum sp. Taxonomy (GTDB): domain Bacteria; phylum Pseudomonadota; class Gammaproteobacteria; order DSM-19610; family DSM-19610; genus Thiogranum. Next base: position 35,263 of record JAGXGS010000019.1, read on the forward strand.
GTGCGCGACATGGTGTTCGCGCGCTTCGGCGTCGACGCCGGCATGGACGCATTTTTCGTTGCCTTCAAGATCCCCAATTTTATGCGTCGGCTGTTTGCCGAAGGGGCTTTTTCCCAGGCTTTTGTTCCGGTATTGAGCGAGTACAAAACGCAGCGCGACCATGCTGAGGTGCAGGCGCTGGTGAATCGGGTGGCCGGCACTGTGTTCGGGCTACTGGGGCTGCTGGTGCTGGTCGGGGTTCTGGCCAGCCCGCTGGTGGTGTTGCTGTTTGCGCCTGGTTTCCTGGCCGATCCGGTCAAGTTCGATCTGACTGCCTACATGTTGCGCTTCACTTTTCCTTACCTGTTGTTCATGGCGCTGGTGGCCTTCGCGGCCGGTGTACTCAACAGCTACGGCCGCTTTGCCGCCGCCGCCTTCACGCCGGTATGGTTGAACGTGGTGCTGATCGGGGTCGCGCTGATGCTGGCGCCGCGCCTGGATGAACCGATGGTGGCACTGTCCTGGGGCGTGCTGGCGGCGGGTTTTGTGCAGTTGCTGTTTTTGCTGCCGGCCCTCGCCAGCATCCGTCTGTTGCCGCGGCCGCGCTGGGGTCTGCGCGATCCCGGCGTTCGCAAGATCCTGAAGCTCATGGTTCCCGGCATCATCGGGTCGTCGGTATCGCAGATCAACCTGCTGTTCGATACGCTGCTGGCGTCGTTTCTGATCACTGGCAGCGTAAGCTGGCTGTACTATGCGGACCGGCTGGTGGAATTTCCGTTGGGCATTTTCGGCATTGCCCTGGCTACCGTGATTTTGCCGGTGCTGTCCCGCGCGCATGCCAGTGGGTCGACCCGCGAATTTTCACACATTCTGGATGGCAGTCTGCGCTGGGTGCTGCTGATCGGTCTGCCCGCCACGGTTGGACTCATGCTGATGGCGGGACCGATCATTTCACTGCTGTTCCAGTATGGTGATTTCAGCGAACTGGATGTGAATATGGCCGGGCTGGCGCTGGTCGCCTACAGCTTTGGCCTGCCGGCTTTCATGCTGGTGCGGGTGCTGGCGCCGGCCTTTTATTCGCGCCAGGACACCCGTACGCCAGTGAAGATTGCGATTCGCTCGATGATAGCGAACATGGTAATGAATGTGCTGTTCGTGGTGCCCATGGTGCTGCTCGGAATTCCCGGCGCGCATGCCGGGCTGGCGCTGGCCACCGCGCTGGCCAGCTATATAAACGCCGGATTGCTGTTCCGGATGTTGCGCAAGGAGCAGGTCTACCAGCCGGATGCCGGCTGGGTGCGGCTGGCGGCCCAGATTCTGTTCGCGCTGATGGTGATGGGGGCGCTGCTATGGTGGGGCGTGCCGGACGCCGGTAAGCTTGCGAGCCTGTCGCCATGGCAGCGTGCCGGGGAAGTCGGAATGTGGATTGCATTCGGCATGGCCAGTTACCTGCTGGCGCTACGGCTAAGCGGCGTGCGCCTCGCTATTCTCTGGGCCCCTGTACGGGATTCCGCCGATGATTCATGACACGGCAGCCAGTTTCATTATAATTCAACGTTTTCGAAAATCTGATGCGACTGATACGCGGACTTCATAATTTACAGCGCTGCCGGCATGGCGGGGCTGTTACCATTGGCAACTTCGATGGGCTGCACCGTGGGCACCAGGCGGTGTTGCGGCAGTTGCATGCGCACGCTGCGCGCCAGCAACTGTTGACCACCGTGATGACCTTCGAGCCGACGCCCCAGGAATACTTCGCGCCCGATACCGCGCCCGCGCGGCTGCAGCGGTTGCGCGACAAGCTGTCGATGCTGCGCAGTCTGGAAATCGACCAGGTGCTGTGTCTGCGTTTCGGGCCTTCGCTGGCGGAATTGAGCGCCGAGGAATTCGTCCAGCGGATTCTTGTCGATGGTCTACAGGCGCGCTACCTGGTGGTGGGTGACGATTTCCGGTTCGGTAAGGGGCGGCACGGCGATTTTGCCTTTTTACAACGGGCCGGCGAGCAGCACGGGTTCGAGGTGGCGAGTACCCACACCTTTATGGAAGGCGATGAGCGGGTCAGCAGTACCCGGGTGCGCGAGGCACTGCAGACCGGTGATCTTGCGGTGGCGCAGCGCCTGCTCGGACACCCGTACCGGATCTGCGGCCGGGTCGGTCATGGCCAGCAGCGCGGCCGCAGCATTGGTTTTCCAACCGCCAACCTGCGCCTGCACCGCAATGTGTCGCCGCTGCGCGGCGTCTTTGCAGTGCGTGTGACGGGTCTGGATCTCGAGCCGCTCAGCGGTGTCGCCAATGTCGGTACGCGACCTACAGTGGACGGCAAGCACTGGATGCTGGAAGTTCACCTGTTCGATTTCGCTGCGGATATATACGGACGTTATATCGACGTGGAGTTTTGCGAGAAGCTGCGCGATGAGAAAAAATTTGAATCGTTTGATGCCTTGAGACAGCAGATCGAGCGCGACGCCGAACAGGCGCGACGTTTCTTCCGCGAGTGAGTGTGTAAGTGAGCAACTACAAAGATACCTTGAATCTGCCCAACACGGCCTTTCCGATGAAGGCAAATCTGGCCGCGCGCGAACCCGAGACGCTTCGTTACTGGGATGACATAGGGCTGTACGAGAAGCTTCGGGAGCTGGGCAGGTCGCGTGAAAAGTTTGTGCTTCATGATGGCCCGCCCTATGCCAATGGCGACATTCATATCGGCCATGCCGTCAACAAGATCCTCAAGGACATCATCGTAAAAAGCAAAACGCTCGGCGGTTACGATGCTCCGTATATTCCAGGCTGGGACTGCCATGGTCTGCCTATCGAACTTAATGTCGAGAAGAAAGTCGGCAAGGTGGGCCACAAGGTCGACGCGCAAACTTTCCGCGAAAAATGCCGGGAGTATGCGCGCAAACAGGTGGACGGCCAGCGCAAGGACTTCATCCGGCTCGGCATTCAGGGCGACTGGGAACATCCCTATCTCACCATGGACTACAGCTTTGAGGCCGACATCATCCGTGGCCTGGGGCGTATCGTCGCCAACGGTCATGTGAACAAGGGTTACAAGCCGGTGCACTGGTGCACCGATTGCGGCTCCGCACTGGCGGAAGCCGAAGTCGAGTATGAAGACAAGACATCGCCGGCCATCGACGTGCGTTTCGCGGTGCTCGATGAAGAGGCGCTGCTGGTTCGCTGCCATCATCCCGATGGCCATAAGGGCGAAGGTCCCCTGTCGGTGGTGATCTGGACAACGACACCCTGGACCTTGCCCGCCAATCGCGCCGTGGCATTGAATCCGGAACTCGATTACGCGGTGGTGCAGGCCGATCTCGGGCACGGAAACGAGCGGCTGGTGCTGGCTGAAGCGCTGTTGAAAGATGCGATGCTTCGCTATGGCTGCGACAAGTACCGCGTGATCGCCTACTGTCAGGGACAGGATCTCGAACATCTGAAGCTGGCGCATCCGTTTTATGATCGCGAAGTGCCGATCGTGCTCGGCGATCATGTCACCACTGAGGCCGGTACCGGCGCCGTGCATACCGCACCCGGGCATGGGCAGGACGACTATGTCGTGGGACAGCGTTACGGTATCGCGGTGGATAATCCGGTCGGTGCCAATGGCGTGTTTGTCGAGGGCACGGAGCTGTTCGCGGGTAAACATGTTTTTTCCGCCAACAGCGATGTGGTCGAGGTGCTGCGCCTGAAGGGCGCGCTGGTCCACGACGAAGCCCTGCGCCACAGCTATCCGCATTGCTGGCGGCACAAGACGCCGATTATTTTTCGCGCCACTCCGCAATGGTTTATCAGCATGGATCAGCATGACCTGCGCGAATCCGCGATGACTGCGATTGCGGCAGTGCAGTGGATCCCAGGCTGGGGCCGGGCACGTATCGAGGGCATGGTTGCCGGGCGTCCGGACTGGTGTATTTCCAGGCAGCGCACCTGGGGCGTGCCGATCACTTTGTTCGTGCACAAGCGCAGTGGCGACCTGCATCCGGATACCGCGCGACTGATCGAGGAAGTCGCGCTGCGCGTGGAACGGCACGGCGTCGATGCATGGTTCGGACTGGATGCAGTGGATCTGCTCGGTGCCGAGGCTGCTGATTATGACAAAGTAACGGATACCCTCGACGTCTGGTTCGATTCGGGTACCACTCATCAGGCAGTGCTCGAGAGGCGCAACGAACTGACATTTCCCGCTGATCTGTATCTGGAAGGCTCCGATCAACACCGCGGCTGGTTCCAGTCTTCGTTGCTGACATCGGTGGCCATGCACGGCTGCGCGCCCTATCGCCAGGTACTGACTCACGGTTTCACCGTCGATGCCAAAGGACAGAAAATGTCCAAGTCCAGGGGCAACGTGGTGGCGCCGCAGAAAGTCGTGAACAGTCTCGGCGCTGACATTCTGCGTTTGTGGGTGGCCGCCACCGATTATCGCAATGAAATGACCGTGTCGGACGAAATACTCAAGCGCACTGCCGATGCCTACCGGCGGATTCGCAATACCGCACGTTTCCTGCTGGCCAATCTGAGTGGTTTCGATCCGGTCGAAAACGCACTGTCGCCGGACGCCATGTTGATGCTGGATCGCTGGGTGGTTGAACGGGCGAGGCAGTTGCAGGAAGAAGTGCTCAAGGCCTATGACAGCTATGAGTTTCACCACATTTACCAGAAAGTGCACAATTTCTGCGCCAATGATCTGGGCGGTTTTTACCTGGATGTCATCAAGGACCGTCAGTACACCACCCAGGCCGATAGTGTCGCGCGGCGCTCGGTTCAGACGGCGCTGTACCTGATTTCCGAAGCGCTGGTGCGCTGGCTTGCACCGATACTCAGTTTTACCGCCGAGGAAATCTGGCGCAATCTGCCCGGTGACCGTGAAGAATCGGTATTCATGGAAACCTGGTTCCTCCTTCCTGAAATGTTCACTACCGATGACCCAAAGGCCGCGAAGTTCGGTCTGGATTACTGGCAGGATGTTCTGGCGGTACGTGAAGCGGTAGGCAAGGAGCTGGAGAAAGTACGGATTTCCGGGGCCATTGGGTCTTCGCTGGATGCTGAAGTCGATTTGTACTGTGATGCTGTCTGGCAGGAAAAACTGTCGCGTCTGGACGATGAGTTGCGTTTCGTTCTGATCACCTCGTATGCGCGAGTGCATCCCCTGAGCGAGCAAAGCGGTGATGCTGCCACGGCTGAGATCGATGGCACCCGGATCGGTATCCGCATTACACCGTCGGCACATTCGAAGTGTGTGAGGTGCTGGCACCATCGTGAAGATGTTGGCGCGACGCCGGAACACCCGGAGCTGTGCGGGCGCTGCGTATCCAATATAGAAGGCAGCGGCGAACCACGCCGCTACGCCTGAGACTGCTGATGTTCAAGTGGTTCGGAATATCGCTGGTCGTTGTGGTGCTGGACCAGATCACTAAATTTATTGTCGAGAGCCAACTGGCTTACGGTCAGCCATTGCCGGTGGTTCCCTCCTTCAACCTGACATTGATGTACAACGAAGGAGCGGCGTTCAGCTTTCTGAGTGCTGCGGGCGGATGGCAGCGCTGGTTTCTGGTGTCCATCTCGCTGGCAGCTTCAGTGCTGCTGGTCTTCTGGTTGCGCAAGTTGAAGCCGGCACATCGGCTGCTGGCACTGGCGCTGGCGCTTATCCTCGGAGGGGCAATCGGCAATCTGATTGACCGGGTCTGGCTGGGGCATGTCATCGACTTCATCCAGGTCTATTACGCGGGGTGGTATTTCCCCACATTCAATATCGCGGATGCGGCCATTTCGGTGGGCGCTGCATTGCTCATCTGGGACAGTATCTTCGGGAAATCACAGGAGGAGACCTGACATGCAGATTATTGGCGGATCCAGGGTCACTCTGCACTTCGCGCTGCGACTGGCGGATGGTATGGTTGCCGAAAGCAGCTTTGACGGCGAGCCGGTGAGCTTTGTGATGGGCGATGGCACTCTGGATCAGGGGCTGGAGCTGGCACTGTATGGCTTGCGGGAAGGTGAGCGGCAAACGCTGACCCTGATGCCGGGGCAGGCATTCGGAGTGCGTGACGATGAGGCAATCGGAATCCTGCCCAAAGGCCGCTTCCCGGAAGATATGGCGCTGGAGCGGGGGCAGATTGTCGCTTTCACCGGAGCCGAAGGGGAAGAAATCCCCGGAGCCATCCTTGAAGTGGATGCCGAGAACGTTCGGGTGGATTTCAATCATCCACTGGCGGGGCGCGAAATCGAATTCGAAGTCCAGGTGTTGTCGGTGGAAAACCCGCCGCCGGTATAAGGCTGTCCAGCAGCCCGGCGACGTATAATATGAAGCAGCTGATGAATCATCCTATGAACATTATTATCGCGAATCCGCGCGGTTTCTGTGCCGGTGTCGATCGTGCGATCGAGATTGTTGCGCGCGCCCTCGAGCTATTCGGCGCGCCGATCTACGTCCGCCATGAAGTGGTGCACAACCGCTATGTGGTCAACAACCTGCGCGAACGTGGCGCCGTGTTCGTGGATGAACTCCACGAGGTGCCGGATGGTGCGACGGTGATTTTCAGTGCGCACGGGGTGTCGCAGTCGGTGCGCCGGGAAGCGGCGGCACGTGATCTGAAGGTTTTTGACGCCACCTGCCCGCTGGTCACCAAGGTGCATCTGGAAGTGAGTCGTTTCAGCCAGCAGGGCCGCGAGTGCATCCTGATCGGTCACGCCGGACATCCCGAAGTCGAAGGTACCATGGGCCAGTATGACAGCAGTCGCGGCGGCGACATGTACCTGATCGAGCATATCGACGATGTTGCCGAACTCAATATACGAAATCCGGACAAGCTGAGTTACGTAACCCAGACGACGTTGTCGGTTGATGACACGGCGAAGGTGATCGATGCGCTGCGAGCGCGCTTCCCCGGGATCGAGGGACCGCGCAAGGATGATATCTGTTACGCCACGCAGAACCGCCAGGATGCGATACGTGACATGGCCGGCAAGGCGGATGTGGTGCTGGTGGTGGGTTCGGTCAACAGTTCCAACTCCAATCGGTTGCGCGAACTGTCGGAACAGCAGGGTGTCCCTGCCTATCTGCTTGATGATGCCGATCAGCTCCGCCCCGAATGGCTGAAGGGCAAACACTGCATCGGAGTAACGGCGGGTGCTTCGGCACCGGAAGTGCTGGTTCAGCAGGTACTGGACCGATTGCGGGACTGGGGTGCGGCCGGCATGTCGGAACAGGCCGGCCGTGAAGAGACGATTACTTTTGCCCTGCCGAAAGCGCTACGCAACTAAGCTCGGGCAGCGTTACCAGCAGTCAGCAGGCGTTTTGTTGTTGAGCTGATCGATTGTCAGGGTCCCGCAGGAATCATTGACCTGATCGCGACCGGCGATCGGAACCGCCCTCAGTTTGTACGTGGCTGCGGTCGGAGTGGTCGCATTGCTGATCGTGTAAAATTTGTTGTCAGATGGGAGGGTAATAGTTTCGGCGCTGTAAGAATTTCTCCGCGTATATAGCCGCTCATACTCCTGCACGATTTGCAGCATTTCGCGTTGCACATCGGCGCGACGTGTATCCCGCACCTGGTTCAGATAGCTGGGATAAGCGATGGCCGCGATAATTCCGATTATGGCGACGACCACCATCAGCTCTATAAGCGTGAATCCACTATTGATTCTGGTATTCATCTCTTTTCTTCCCTCTAGTCCAGGTAAATCCAGATTTCCTTGATGTGTGGCAGGCTGTTATCAGCCGATGCCGGCAATACCGAGATGCCGACATTCATGCCTGGGCGCAGCTGATCGAGCGTGAATTTCGAATCAGTGCCTTCAGCATGAATCGGCGCCCGCCTGTCGACGTAGTAATAAATGTCGTTGACAACCATCATCCGTGATCCTGAAAGAACATCGCCCGTTTTTCCGCCCACCCGGAATTCATCCGCCGCCGCTGCTGTAGTCCCGGTACAGATGAGGAGCAACAGCCCGCCGAGGAGGTTAAACCCTATGCCATTTAATGTCTGCATCATTACTTACCTCGCTTCGCCCACTATTAGCGCAACTGGCGCCATGATTGACGGCCTTTGTAGTAATCGCCCTTTTCCGTCACGTGTGAGATATCGCCGCTCGAACCACTGACGTACTTATGTTCCTGTTCGCCTGCGTCGATCACAACCGGCTGACTGACAACTTCGTTGTGGCCTATGCCACTTACCGGCACCCAGGCACCATTGACCTGCACATAATCGCTGGAAGTAAATTTGCTGTCACCGTCCAGATCGAAGACTGAATAGGCAAAGCGAGCGCCACTGATAGCGTCCATTTCCATCAGCCAGGAATAGCCGCCATACCCGCAGGGATCGCGGGACGGAATCAGTGTCGTGAATATGATCCGTCCGTTGCGCAGCACGGCTCCGTTAACAACCCGTTCTCCCTCGGCACCATTGACTGGCGACTGCAGGTCCAGATACCAGCCGTCTTTGGTACCGTAATTGGTTTCCGTGTTGGAGATGGCGCGTACATCGTGCACTTCATCGCCGAATTCAACGTCATAGCCTTCGTATATGATTGTCTGTCCCTGCAGCGCGCTTCGTCCGGAGACCTTGGTTCCCTCATCGCGGATGCCATAGAAGGTCTGTACCGGCGGGCTTGCGGGCACAACATTATCGCCGCTGGCAAAATACTGGCCGGTCCCGAAATAAACCATTAATCCGCCATCCGGATGAGAGCCAATCGCAGGACGCACAGTGATTGGCTGCGGAGTACCGCCGGCGTCCCTGGCCTGATACAGCGGGGCGGGTGTGTTGCCGTTTTTATAGGCAATCTTCCATTGACCAGTGCTGGTGTTGTCAACGTCAAACTTCCACATATTGCCCTGCAGATCGCCGGCATAAATGTAGTCAGTGGTACGGTCGCCATCGATGTCCACCGGTATCGGGGCGCCCAAACCATTCGGTGTCGTTGAACTGCCGACACCGGTGTCAAACTTTTGCACCGAACCGTCATTGAGGTTCAGGATAAACAGGACGGCACGGTGATTGGCGCTGTTGACGCCATTACCGAATATGGCGGCGTAGCTGCCATTTTGCATGCGCGCGATAGTCGGCTGACCGAGCACGTAGCCGACATCGGCATCGTCGCTGTCGGTGAACTCATCCAGCACATTGGATTCCGAGAAGCTGCCGGGCGATGTGACATCCAGCAGAAAAATTCCGCGCCCTCCGGCTCCAGGCGCGCCTACCAGAATGGTCTTCCAGACGCTGTTGATATACGCATCGCTGGCACGCGGTGAAGCGTTGACATAATACTGGTGTGAATAGTTGGCGTCGGCCAGCGCCGGCAGGTTCGGGAATACCGTCGTGGGCACGTATGCAAAAAGTTCGGTGCCGTCAATTGCATTGAAGGCGTGCAACATGCCGTCGTTCGCACCGACATAAACAACCGGTGTCCGTGCCTGGTACTCGGGAGTGGCGCGGAACGCTTTGTAGGCATCTGCTTCGGTCGCGACTGCCAGATCATCGATCATGTTGCCGTAACCATAGTCGCGGGTGGCGACATAGGTCGGATCGGAATTGACGATATCTCCCAGTACCGATGCACGGCTTCGGAAGCCGCTGTTATAGGTGCCATTGCTCGATGTGTCTCCGCGCAGGTAGGCCACCAGTTCCTCACCGTATGTCTGGTTGGCGGACTGTTCCGTCGCATTGGCGGCGGGAGCATAGGGAGCATTCGCCAGCAATGCGTTTACCATGCCGCTGGTCATGTCGCCGGTCGCCGGTGCGGTGTAGTCTGCGGGGAAGTCAAACTCGATTCCGCTGTCATTGGCAGCGTCATAGGTGAAAATCTTGCGATTGACTGCGGTGACAGCACCGCTGGCCGGTGGCAGCTTGTCGGCCGCCGCCCAGATCGGCGTGCTGTTGACTTCGCCGCTGGTAGCGTCAATGCCAAAGGCGAGCAGGTTACCCGTCCAGTCGACGGCATTAAAGCGGGCCTGGTAGATGATGGTCTGACTGTCCAGGCGCGTCGAGTTGGTGGCCACGGCAGCAGATGAAGCCTTGCTGGCTATTTGTATGTCCTCGAGGGTTGTATTTAGTGCCTGGCTCAGGGCTGTTGCATCATTGGCAGTGAAATACTGGCCATGCCCGTATTCCGCTGCGTCTTTCAGCATCTGGTTATCCAGGGCGAATCCTACTGTGTAGGTTTCCAGGCGCTGTATCGGGAATTCGCTGTCATCAAAACTGACTCCGGAGTTATCGTTATCCGGTGCGGTACGCATATCAGTGTCATAGCCGAACTTCGCGATGTCATCGAGATACAGGGAATAGCCCTCCTTTGAGTAGTCGTCCGAATTACCGCTCAGGAAACCATCTGAATATTGGGGGTAGTTGCTTTCGGCGGGTTGTGTGTCAAGCCCGTCATAGTTCGGTAACCCAGCTGTAGCATCAGGCGCCAGAAATACCGAGTCCGGGAGAAAATCATTAGTTGGAAGTCCGTCAGTCAGGACAATGGAAAAACTGCGTTGGCAGCGAAACTGGATGGGGCTTGACACTCCACGAAAGTAACCTGTGATGTCATAAAGCGCCTTCGCCAGCGGTGTGTCAGTCGTGCCGCGATAGCCGTCAATGTGAGTTTTTATATCCGTTGCGCCACAGGTCGCGTCGATCTGCGCACCGGTAGAAGTTATAAAACTCGCAGCACCGAATCGCACGCCAGGGTTCTGATCAATGAGATCTTTGGCAGCGCTCCGCGCCACCTGCATTCTGGTGATTGCAGGGATGGTGCCATCGCTGAGATCGGTGTTGTTGGCGTAAGTCGAAAACAGATAGTTGAGATAGTTTCCACCAAAAAGCGAATTGCCATCGTCAGAAGGATTAGGCAGTTTCAAACATTTTTTTGTGCCAACCGCATTCATCCCCTGGACAAAGTCGTCGGCACAGTCGCCTGCATCGAGCGTGTTGAGCCGGTTGTTCTCGTAATCAGCCAGCCAGTATGTATCAGCAGCACTCCAGTCTTCATAAGTGACGCTGCTGTCGTACCCGTCCGCCCGTATGACATTGTCCATACTGCCGGAGGTGTCCATCAGCAACATCACGTTCGGGGCCGCCGATGTGGATATGAACAGCGGCGTCTGCGAAAGCGTGATGGCGGAGGACGGTGTGCTGAGGAGCATGCCCGTTAACAGGGCGTAAAACGTATGGCGGGTTGTAGACATATCAGCAGGCCTCGATCGCTAGCGTTTGTAGGTTGACTGGACCATGGTGACCGTTGTATCCGATCCTCCCCAGCCCATTGCGGTCACACGGTAGACGCCGAGCTCTGTCAGCGGTTCATCCGCGGCAAGTCCGCCGCTGTTCACGTCAACGGTGGCCGGCAGTTCCTCGATGATGTACTGAGGCGGCTTTGCAACATCGGAAAGCCCGCTGTAAATTTTGCTGTTGCCTGTCGACCAGTTGCCGGTTACTTCCCAGACCGGAGTGGTGCCGGCCATGGCTGCCTGGTACAGACCGCCGCTGTCATTGAAATCGGGTAGCGTGGCGGCAGTCAGGAATTGCTCGCCCTTGCGCAAGGCTGCTTCCGCCGCCTGGAATGACTTGTTGATGTCCTGGATATTGCCGGCCATCTTTTCCTGCATGGTGGTGCTCTGCATGCTGGTGACACCGATCATTGTCATGAGCAGCAACATAATCAGTGAAACCATCAGGGCGGCGCCGCGCTGACGTGGCGGAATTGAACGATGCATTGGTTTGTTGGTGTCGATCCGGCTCATGATAATCAATCCTGAATAGGTATACGGCGCTATGATGCCCGGTTCCGTAGCGCTACTGTGGTGGTGAATTCGCGGCGCAGGCGCTTGTCTGGCGCCGTTTTATCTGCTCCGAAGAAGGTATGGGTTTGCGGGGCGGGCGCCATATTGTTGTCCTGGGTTACCAGCAACAGGTGCAGCCGGACACTCAGGACTTCGTCCCAGTTTGTAACCTCGTGGGCGTCGCGGTACGCGTCGATCGTGCGATCAGCATCGATATCTTCACCATACTTGATCTGCATGTCTTCGATGCCACCGACCAGTTCGGAATGGACACTGCCATCGTAGACATTGAGGGCGGCAGTTCCATCACCGCTGTCTTTGATGTAGTAAACGAACATGCCGAGTTTGAATATTTCAGCATCATTACCAAATATGGCTTCCGGGGGCAGCGATGCGCCACCCCAGGATGCAAGCGCATTACCCGGCGTGCCCGAGGCTGGATGCGTCATATTCATCTCGCTGGGGCCCCCTGTGATTTGCAGATTGGCGGCCTGAAAAATACGCGACTTCTTGCAATCGGACACCATCAGGATATCGCCTTCGCATATATCGCTGATTTTATTTGTACCGTCAGCGCAACCGCCCACAACATTGCTGGTGACTTCCGTGAAAACCTGCGAACCATTGTTGTTCTGGGTGATGCGTACCGGGTTGTCCACCAGTCGACGCACGACCACTACATCGCTGCCTTCTTTCGGGCTGACTCCCACCGCCGAAAGATAGGCGGGCGCCGTGGCTCCGATATCATTGAAGCCTTCGATTCCGGCATTGAAGTTGTAAAGCACGTTGCCCTGGTCGTTGAGCGTATTGGTAACCGGTCCAAAACTGCTGCAGCCCGTATAGCCGGCCATGCGCATTTCCCGCGTCAGGAAATCCAGTGCAAAGCGACCATTTTCCTGGACCCGGGAAAGATTCTCCTGGATTCTGTAAGTGGTTTTGCTGCTGGCGAAAATCTCGACTACGCCGGCCAGGAGAATGGCGCTGATGGTCATCGCCACCATCATCTCTATGAGCGAGAATCCTGTCTGGTGTCGCTGCATTTTGTATTTTCCTATATTCATAATTCACTCTTTACCACGAGTTTCTCGGTGGCTTCGCCGCCGGCCCGTGTGTCGTCCCATTGAACGGTGACTGTGATTACGCGCCCGTTGATGGTGGTTTCAGCGTCGCCGGCGGGCAGATTGCCAGCAACCAGAGTCAGCCACTGCGCAAGATCGGTAGCTGGAATGCTGGTGCCGGTTGGCACACCGGCAGCCATAGCGATGCTGTAGTTACCGGCGACTGCGCTGCTGTGGTTGGCGCGCATCCGATCGATGATGTCATAGGCATAGGTCACTGCCTGCGAGCGCAGGTATGCGCTGTGATTGTGCTTGAGCCCGTTGGCCTGCATGCTGGCGAGGCCGAGCAGCCCGATCGATAGCACGATCAGAGCCACCAGTACTTCCAGAAGCGTGAAGCCGTTTGCGTTGCTGCGGGATTTTCCGCCGGGTCTGGGTGCTGTGGTGTGCATGCCGTTTCTCCTGGGCTTCAGCAAGCAAGCTTTGTGGTGCTGACACGGCCGCCGGCGGATATGGCGATGCTGCGGCTCTGGGTGCCGATGCAGCCGTCGATCGTGTGGGTGAAAGTTCGCGAAGTCCCGGTAAATTCTGCATATCCAGAGTTGAGATAGCGCAGGTAGGTGCTTGCGCCCGCTTCCTCGACAGTGGGAGAGCCGGCCAGTTCGCCCCAGGTTCGCAACACGGTGGACACACTCGGTGTCCCGGTCGCATTGGCATCGACAAATACGATCCAGCCGGTTGACCAGTCTTTGTTGCCTGAGCAGCTCGACTTGTTGGCGCTGGCGCACACCGAAACCTGTGTGCCGCGCCGAATGGCCTCCATGCGGGCCAGATTGAAGGCCGTTACCAGCTCGTTGGTCTGGGTGGCAATCCGATTATTGATGATGACATCGCGCATGCCCGGTATGGCAACCGTCAGCAGGATAGCCCCCACTGCGAGCGTGATGACGAGTTCTACCAATGTAAATCCGCGTGTGCTTTTCATGTCGCTATCTAACGCCCGGCTGCGGCGGGTGTACACCTGAAACCGACTAGCGGTGGCAGTTTTACGACGAACGGTACAATTGCATGGCTTGCGTGGTGACTAAGGGTGAGCGGCAGGACCTGTCATCGGCAGCAACCAGCGCAGATCGGCCGCGGTGGCCGGGCTGGCGCCGGTGTGGAGGTGGATTGAACGGGAACCTGAACGATCACCCCATTCGACCAGGGTGCGTAGCGCCGGAGCCACTGGATCAGCACCCGTTGTGGTTACTGCCTTGAAACGTGCAGACGGTCCGGCGAACTCGCTGGCCGAGGATGCGCTGCTGGCAGGCGCCATGGAGAAACTATAAAGGGAGCGATCGAGTTCGCTCACGGCCACACGGTACGCCAGGCCGGTGCTGTGTCTGTCACCCGCCGCACTCCACAGTCGAGCCTGTAACTGTGCAAGACTCACCAGACCGATGCTAAGCACCAGCACCGAAACCAGTGCTTCTATCAGAGAGAACCCGGTTTGTTCGCGGGTTCTCAAAAGTCGCTCCAGCTGCCCGGCACCGGCACGCTGCGCAGGACGGGGAAGTGCAGCTGTGTATAGCGAGGATCGGCGAGGGAAATATGACTGAGCTGCAGCTGTCCGGCTGTCGCGTCGAGACCGCCATTGATCACCAGGCTGCCATGGATCTCGAGGCGCTGCTGTGTAAATTGCGAGGAACACCCGGAATCGATGAACACGATGCCAAAAATACGCATGCCCGGCGCAAACTCCGGGCACCCCGGCGCCGCGGGAAAATACAGAGCCACAGGCCGGGATGGACTGCCCAGGCTCCGGGTCCAGCGTCCGGCAACCAGATCTGCCGGCAGTACCTGATAATAGGTGCGTAGCGACTCAGGCTGGGCCTTCTCAGCCGTAGCGAGCGAGGCAAACGTTTCCCGGTCAATCGAAAACAGGTCGGACCAGAGGTCGCGGTGCAGGTTCGCTGCAAGCAGCTCGCCCCCATGCAGGTCAATGGTGGTTGCCAATGTGCAGGCATCGCGATCACTCAACCAGACAGCCGCGCCGGCGTCATCAGTGTCCGCATGCCAGGGTCGGATATGAGAATTGCGTGCCTCGCCGGAAATGCACCCGTTCAGCACGAGTGGCGGCGCCGTTTCACCCAGCGGCGTCAGGATCGAAAGCCGCCGTGTCCAGTGATGTGCGCGAGCGGAAAGGCCGGAACCGTCGCGCCGCCGCGCCGTCGCTTCGATCAAGACCAGATCCTGTGCATCAGGGGATCGTTTCAGTTCGACTATGACCTCGATATCAGGATCTCTGCTGTCATCCGGAACCTGGCTGATCTGCATTTCGCTGTGCTGCTGCGGGTGCCAGGCAAGGCTATCGAGATCCTGCAGCATCAGGTGCTGCGCCCGCGCCAGAGCGGCCTCCGCGTGCAACGAAAGACGGATGTTCCAGTGATCGTTGGCGGCCATTCTCTGTTCGTACAGTCCGGTGCGCGCAACCGCTAATGTGATAACGGTAATCGACATCATCAGCACCAGCGCTACCAGCAGGCTTGCTGCTCCACGTTGTCTCTGTTGCCCGTTGGTTCGCTGCATCATCGCTCCGCGTCCCGCATTTGTGCATTGCGCACCCAGGTCCAGGTCGACAGTTCCAGAACTTCTGAAAATGCTGCGCGGCTTTTCCCGCTCAGGCGAGTCTCGATTGCAAGCTGGATCAGTTGCGCATCGTCAGGTGCACAGTTCTGTTCCGGGTCGTTGAGATTGGTGCAGTTGCTGTGCTGAGTAAAAGTCAGCTGCGAGATCTCGATTGACGGGTCGGTGACTGCCTGCCAGTACCCGCTGTCACAGCTGAAACTTCGACCGCCGTAGCGCGACTGGAGCAGCCCGTTGCGCAGGCGGTAACCAAACTGTTCTACAGTATCCTCGTGACCCTTGCCGACCCGGCCATCCTGATCCAGGTCATAAGCGAGCAGAATGCATGACCCAGCCGGCTCGCCGGGATAGGCGCCGATGCGCAGGCGGTTGTCGGGCCGGGTGAACGGATTTTCCACCGGTGAATGCAGGCGCGGATCGAAATGCCAGTAACCGCTGCGGCGCAGATCGCGCGTCAACAGTTGCAGCGTGGCGTGCAACTGCTGATGTAAATGCGCCTGCTGCAGTTGCCGGCTGCTGTGCCTTGCGGTGGCGCTGTATACCGTCAGCAATGCAGACAGCGCAAACAGCGTGATACTGCTGGCGATCATCAGTTCCACGAGCGTGACGCCCGCCTGGCGCCGGTATCGCATCAGCATCGTCTGAGACCCGGGTCATCGGGGCTGCAAGCCCGAATCCGGCCAAGCGGACTGATAATGACCTTCAGTTCGGCGGTTCGGCTGCGCAGTATGAAAGATGTGGCTGTGGCGGTGCCGCGTACCGGCGAGAATTCAAGCGTTGCCATCGAGGTCGCACTGCGGCCGGTTATGTGTATGGAACTGAAATCGCGAGCCAGAAGGCGGTGTGAGCGTGATGCTTCGGGCCCGCCGCTGGCACATCCGGTCTCGCTGCGGCAGTCGCAGCGTCCCTTATCCGACCAGCCGAAACACCAGTCAGGCGCATCGAGTCGATACGAGAAATGTACTGTCCTGCGGTAATTGATGGCGTGGTTTCGCGCTTGCCTGAGCTCCTGGACGAGGGCTTCGGACGCCGCCCGCAGGCGCGCCTTCTCCAGGTGTAGGGCCATGGCCGGGACGGCGATACCAATGAGTATCGCGACGACAGCCAGTGTGACCAGCAGCTCAGCCAGCGTGAAACCGGTATGCCCATGATCGTCCATGATCCGGCTCCCGAAAGTTCGCAACTTGTTCCCTGTCTGGCGGCCGAGTATAGTCCCCCCCACCAAAGGTGCAAGATACCAAAAGGAGCTTGGTCATGTTGCGGCGGGTTACACTTACACCCGGTTTCTCATTACTCGAATTGCTGATCACACTCGCCATTGTTGCAATTCTCACCTCCATTACGATCCCTTCCTACAGCGGTCTGGTCGCCAAATCACGTCGCGCTGACGCTATCAGTGCGCTGGTACAAATGCAGCTGGCGCAGGAAGGCTGGCGCGAAAACCATGCTGAATACGCGCTTCGTCTCGAAGATCTGGGAGCGGGCGCGCTGTCACCCGATGGACATTACCGGTTACACATACAGAGCGCCGACGGCAGCGACTATCTGTTGCTGGCTGAACCGTTGGGGGCACAACAGGCGGATGTCTGCTCGACTTTTGCAACAGGATCGGATGGCCCCTCACATGAGTACGGCTACGCCGGGCCGGGCTGCTGGAGCCGTTAGCCGCGCGTTGAACGGGTGCTCGCATGTCTGACTGCGTAGTGATCGGTGGCGGGCTGATCGGGTTGCTGACGGCGCGTGAACTCATGGCGGCCGGACTGAATCTCACCCTGCTGGAACGCGGCGAACCGGCGCGCGAATCGTCCTGGGCCGGTGGTGGCATCCTGTCGCCACTGTATCCCTGGCGCTATCCCGATGCGGTCAGCGGGCTGGCGCGCTGGAGTCAGTCGGCCTATCCGGCGATCTGTGAACAACTTGGGGAAGACTCGGGCATCGATCCGCAATACATCCGCTCGGGCCTGTTGATTGCCGACAGCGATGATCGCGCCGCCGCGACTGAATGGGCCGGACGTTTCGGTGTGCAGCTGCTGTGGCCGGATGCCGCCGAAATCCATGCGCTGGAACCGCGCTTCGCCCTCCCGGTACAAACTGCCGCCTGGCTGCCTGATGTTGCCCAGGTTCGCAATCCGCGACTCGTCAAGGCTCTGCGAGCCGACCTCGAGAACCGGGGGCTGGAAATCCGCAGCCATTGCCCGGCGCTGGGCTGGGACCTGGAGGGCGAGCGGGTCCGGGCCGTGCGCACTCCCGCCGGTCCTGTTCACGCCGACAGCTTCGTGGTTGCCAGCGGTGCCTGGACAGCCGGTCTGCTGGAGTCTACCGGGCTGACGTTACCGATCGAGCCGGTGCGCGGCCAGATGATCCTGTTCCGTGGACCGGCGGGCCTGGTGTCACGAATCAGTCTCTATAAAGACCGCTATGTCATTCCCCGCCAGGATGGCCGTATTCTGGCCGGCAGTACCCTGGAGCACACGGGCTTTGACAAGCAGACCACCGAGGCTGCCCTGGCGACCCTGCGTGAGGCGGCTTTCGAATTGATACCCGATCTGGCCCGATTGCCGGTGGAACACCATTGGGCAGGGCTGCGACCGGGCAGTCCGCAGGGTGTGCCGCTGGTGGGGCCGCACCCGCGGTTGTCGAACCTCTACATCAATGCCGGGCATTATCGCAATGGCGTGGTATTGGGTCCGGCTTCCGCCCGGCTGCTGGCCGATCATCTGACAGGACGCCTGCCGATAGTCGATTGTTCTCCATATCTAATTGAAATTAAATAATATAATTGAGAAATTGTCGGTTCTGGACTTTGTCTAAAACGGCATCGTATACTCGACCCATGACTGATAAAGAGATCACCCCGATCCTTGAGGAAGAGCAGGCCGAAGCCCGTTTGCGGGAATATGGCATTCTGCCGACGCACCAGCGCCTGCAGATCGCACGCCTGCTGTTCAGCGGTGATCAGCACCTGAGTGCCGACCGCGTTCTGGAAATCCTGGCTGCCACCGGACAACGGGTCTCCAAGGCCACGGTCTACAACACGCTCGGATTGTTTGCGCGCAAGAAGCTGTTACGGGAAGTAAGTATTGATCCCAGCCGCGTGTTCTATGACACCAATAACAGCGCCCACCATCACTTCTACAACATCGACACCGGCGAACTGTCAGATATCAGTCCCGGTGAGATGCCGGTGGAGCAGTTGCCGGAAGCGCCAGCGGGTACCGTGATAGACGGTGTTGAGGTTGTCATACGGTTACGCCGCGAACAGCGGAAATAATTTGGCCATCGAAGTACAATCCACCTTCTGAATATTTAACATTTGCTGGCAAGCCCGAGGCTGCCGGAGGGAGAAAGCCATGCCTGTTGGCGGCTATATGTCGGGGATTTTCGGCAGTTCACCGGTCAAACCCTTGCAGGATCACATGGCCAAGGTGCTTGCCTGTGTCGGCAAACTGATCCCCCTGTTCGACGCGATCATGGCCCAGCAGTGGGACCAGGTGGAGGTGATCCAGGGCGAAATATCCAACCTTGAGAAGGATGCCGACAAGCTCAAAAAGCGACTGCGCCTGCACTTGCCCAAGGGTCTGTTCATGCCGGTGTCACGCCGTGATCTGCTGGAAGTGCTTACCATGCAGGACAAAATTGCCAACCGCGCCAAAGATATTGCGGGCGTCATCCTCGGACGACAACTGGTACTACCGGAAATCATTCATGCGGATTATCAGCGCTACGTGCAACGCTGCGTGGATGCCGTTGCACAGGCCAATCGCGCCATCAATGAACTGGACGAACTGGTCGGGACCGGCTTCAGCGGACAGGAAGTCAAGCTGGTGGCGGAAATGATCAACAAGCTGGACGAAATCGAAAGCGATACTGACCGTTTGCAGGCGGATATCCGACACAAGCTTTTCGCTGTGGAAAAGGAACTTTACCCGGTGGACGTCATGTTCCTGTATGAAATCATCGAGTGGACAGGTGATGTTGCCGACCGCGCCCAACGTGTGGGCAGCCGCTTGCAACTGATGCTGGCGCGCTAGACGCATGGATATCATTATTGCGTACGGCGTCGTATTCCTGGTTCTGGCCGGTGTATTCGGTCTGTTTATGGCCTGGGGCATCGGCGCCAATGATGTTGCCAATGCCATGGCCACTTCGGTGGGTTCCCGGGCGCTGACGATCAAACAGGCAGTACTGATCGCAGCGGTATTCGAATTTGCCGGTGCTATTCTGGCCGGCGGGCAGGTCACCAAAACCATTCGCAAGGGCATCGTCGATGCCGGGCCGATCAGTGACAGTCCGGAGTTGCTGGTGTATGGCATGCTTGCTGCGTTACTGGCGGCCGGCGTCTGGCTGCTGATCGCATCGCGCAAGGGCTGGCCGGTTTCGACAACCCATTCCATTGTCGGCGCGATCGTCGGTTTTGCGATGGTGGGTATCGGCATGGACGCCGTCAAATGGGACAAGGTGGGTATGATCGTCGCCAGTTGGGTAGTGTCACCGCTGCTCGCCGGCTTCCTTTCCTACATGCTGTTCCGCAGCGTTCAGAAGCTGATTCTCGATACCGACGATCCATTTGAAAATGCCAAGAAGTATGTTCCCTACTATATTTTCCTGGTCGGCTTCATCATAGCCCTGGTCACGTTCGTCAAAGGACTGCAACACGTCGGGCTGGAGAACAGCCCCCTGGAAAACTACATCTACGCATTCCTCATCGGTTTGCTGGTCATGGTGATCGGCCGTCACTTCGTCAGGCAAATCAAACTCGACCCATCGGCTGACAGGGATTTCCATTATTCCAATGTTGAGCGTGTGTTCGGGGTGCTGATGATTGTCACTGCCTGTGCGATGGCATTCGCGCACGGTTCGAACGATGTTGCCAATGCCATCGGACCAGTCGCGGCTGTTGTCAGCATCGTTACCAGCGGCGGCCAGGTGGCGGCGGAGAGTCAGTTGCCCACGTGGATACTGCTGCTGGGCGGGGCGGGTATCGTGCTGGGGCTGGTGATGTACGGCACGCGGGTGATCGCTACGGTCGGCAGTCACATTACCGAACTCACTCCCAGCCGCGGATTCGCCGCGACGCTTGCCGCTGCGGCGACCGTGGTGCTGGCCTCCGGCACCGGCCTGCCCATCTCCACCACTCACACCCTCGTCGGCGGCGTTCTCGGCGTTGGCCTGGCACGCGGCATGGAGGCGCTGAACCTTGGCGTGATCCGTAATATCTTCATGTCCTGGATCATTACGCTGCCGGTCGGCGGCGTGCTCGCCATTATATTTTTCTTCACGCTCAAGGGCATATTCGGCTAGTCGGGCAGGGGTGAAAAACAGAGGGATTGCGGGTAATATGCGCCTTCCCCGCCGCACCGCGGGGCATCACAGACACAGATCATCGCCGGAATAGCTCAGTCGGTAGAGCAGCTCACTCGTAATGAGAAGGTCGGGGGTTCGATTCCTCTTTCCGGCACCATCTTTGACCTGCATCAACTGATCGCCAGATCGATTTGCATGCGGAAATACAGTGACTATAGTTGGTTTTACAAGGGTGATCGAAGACTTGATAGCAACCGGTTGGTTTGCTCGGTCCAACGGGGACTTCCCGTCCATCACCCTGGATCGCCCCGGTAGTCACCGGGTCAGGCAAGGCGCCGGGATCAAACCCGATGTTCCTGGAGTAGATGGAACGCAGCGGCCGGTCTGATCGGAAGACGCCGGGGCGGGTCCTTTTCCAGATCTCCGATTCGAAACTTCTATGCTGCGCCGGCGTGGGTGAAACGCATGGACAGATCGATAGCAGCCACGTCTTTGGTCAGTGCGCCTACGGATAGAAAATCAACTCCGGTGGTGGCGTAGTCACGAACATTGTCCAGAGTTATGCCGCCGGAGGCTTCGAGTTCGGCCTTGCCGGCGGTCTGCTCGACGGCGCTGAGGATCTGTTCGGGCGTAAAGTTGTCGAGCAGGACGCGATCGGCACCCGCATCCAGCGCCTGTTGCAGTTGCGAAGGTGTCTCGACTTCGACTTCCACGGCCAGATCCGCATGCAGATTGCGGGCGGCCTGCACGGCGCCGGCGATAGAGCCGACAGCGGCGATATGATTCTCTTTTATCAGGAAGGCATCGTAAAGTCCGCTGCGGTGGTTATGACAACCGCCGCATAAAACCGCGTACTTCTGTGCGCGGCGCAGGCCCGGAATGGTTTTCCGCGTGTCGAGAATTTTCGCGGGCAGATCTTCCACCTGGTGTGCGAAACGCCGGGCGAGTGTTGCGGTGCCGGACAATGTCTGCAAAAAATTCAGCGCTGCACGCTCGCCGGTCAGCAGTGCACGAGCCGGACCTTCGAGAGTACATAGCGTCTGGTCGGACTCGACCTGCTCGCCATCCTCGACGCTCCAGTGGACTGCAACGCGTGGATCGATGTGATTGAATATGGCATCGAACCAGTTGCGCCCACAGATCACTGCCGATTCGCGGCTGATGACCCGGGCGGTCCATACCTGCTGCTCCGGAACCAGCTGGGCGGTAATATCGCCGGTGCCAATATCCTCTTCCAGCGCGTGCCGCACATCCTGGTCGATCTGGGCTTCCAGCGCTTCGAGCAGCATTTACTCGGACAGTTCCAGCAGCTCGATGTCAAAGATCAGCGTCGCGTTGGGTGGTATCACACCACCGGCGCCACGTTCGCCGTAAGCGAGTTCCGGCGGTACCCGCAGCTTGCGTACGCCACCGGTGTGCATACCCACCACGCCCTCATCCCAGCCGCGGATCACATAACCGCAGTCAACCGGAAGGCTGAATGGATCATCGCGGTCCCGGCTGGAATCGAATTTGGTTCCGTCTTCCAGCCAGCCTGTGTAATGGACAATGGCGGTCTGGCCGCGGCCCTTGCACAGGGCGCCGTCGCCGATCTTAATGTCTTCGTAAGTGAGGCCGCTTTCTGTCGTTTCGCTCATGCTTCCGCCTTGCTTTCGGCCAGGGTAAAGGGCCGTGAAAAATACCCGTTCTTCATCCGTTGCGCCAGCCCCGCGAGCAGTGCCAGGCCAAGCAGGTTGGGCAATGCCATGAGGATGTTGGTGATGTCCGCGAGATTCCAGACCAGCTGCAGCGGTACCGCCGCGCCCACCATCACTACAAAAGTGAACAGCACCCGATAGGGCAGCACGGCGCCCTGACCGAACAGGAAGTACGCGCAGCGGTCCCCGTAATAGGACCAGGCGATGATGGTGGAAAAGGCGAACAGGGAAAGGCCGATGCCCACGATGCTCGCGCCGGTCACGCCGATCGAACTCTGGAATGCATGAGCGGTGAGGGCGGCGCCGACCAGATCATCCTGCTTGAGGGTCCAGGCGCCGGTGACCACGATCACCAGACCGGTCATGGTGCAGATTACCAGCGTATCGATGAACGGCTCCATCATCGCGACCAGTCCTTCGCGCACCGGTTCGTTGGTGCGGGCCGCGGCGTGTGCGATCGGCGAGGAGCCGAGTCCGGCCTCGTTGGAGAACAGGCCGCGTGCGACGCCCCAGCGAATTGCTTCGCCGACCGCCGCGCCACCAACCGCCCAGGGGTTCAATGCATGATTGAGGATCAGGGCGAAGGCAGCGGGAATCCGGTCGTAATGATTGACCAGCACCACGATAGCGGCGCCCACGTACAGCAGCGCCATGAATGGCACAATGGCACTGGCCACCCGGGCAATGCGGCGCACCCCGCCGAGAATCACCATGCCGACCAGCAGGGCGAGAACGCCACCGACCAGCCAGGCATTGTCGCGGACGCTCGGAAACAGATAACCCAGGCCATCGACCACTGAATTCGCCTGCACCATGTTGCCGATGCCGAAGGAGGCAATCAGCGCAAAAACGGCAAACAGGGTGGCGGTCTTCTTCATTTTGAGACCGTCCAGCAGCGTGTACATCGGGCCTCCGGCAATATCGCCGTTGTCATCGATGCGCCGGAAATGCAGCGCCAGCGTGCATTCGGTGAACTTGGTAGCCATGCCGAAAAACGCTGTCACCCACATCCAGAACAGGGCGCCCGGACCACCCAGAGAAATTGCCGTGGCGACACCGGCGATATTGCCGGTGCCGACAGTCGCCGACAGCGCGGTGGCCAGCGCCTGAAAATGCGATACCTGGCCGGTGTGTCTGGGATCATTGTAGCTGCCGGAGATCAGCGCAACCGAATGGCGAAAGCCTCGTACCTGGATCAGGCCCATGCGAATCGTCAGGTACAGGCCCATGCCGAGCAGCAGCAGCAGCGTCAGTCCGTTGCCCCATAACAGACCGGCCAGCTCGCCGCTCCAGGCGGTCAGCTGTGCGATCCAGTCATTCATAGGGGCGCAGTATCAGTGTGTCGCCACGCTGGGTGAATTCGACGCGTTTCAGGACGCTCATGCCGAGCAGGATTTCCATATCGCCCATGCCGGGATTGATGCTCGCACTCACGTCATGAATCACCATTGGGCCAATGCTGATGCTGTCGAGCCGGGTCGTCCAGGCGGTGACGATGCCGTTGGCGGTTCTGTATTTCACTGCCGCCCCGCGCTCCAGTCCCAGCGCATCGGCCATCTGGGCTGGAATCGCCACGTCACTGGCACCGGTATCGAGCAGGAATTCCACGCTCTGGCCGTTGACGGTGCCGCTGGTTACATAATGACCGTAGCGGTTGCGCGTCAGCACCACTTCGCTGACGCCGGCGTCGGTGAGACGACTGACTACGGACTGGTTGGGATTGCGCTGCCGATCGAGACGATCGGTGAAAAACAGGGTCAAAAGGCCGAGCAGCACGACCCAGGCCGCAAAGGTCATGAACTTGCCGATGCGGCGCGTGTCCTGTGGTCCCGGATCAGTCATGCGCCGATTGTAAAGCAAGCCGCCTAGAACGCCAGCCGCAGGCCGGAGAAGATGTGGCGTTTATCCGCTTCATAGAAGTTTCTGAAACTGGGACGTTTGATGGATGGGCGGGTATGCAGACTGCCGCCGCGCAGTACACAGTGTTTGTCATCGAACCAGGAAGCTGAATATTCCGGATACGGAAATGGCTCAAAGCCGGCGTAAGGATGAAAAACATTCTCGCACCATTCCCATACCCGGCCGGTCTGTTCCAGCACGCCGCTGCGGCAGGCCGCCTCCCACTGATACTCGTGCGGCAGACGTGCATTGGCCCAGCGCGCAAAAGCCCGCGCTTCGTAGTGACTGATACCGGAGACCGGTGCTTCGCCGGTCAGTTCATAGGCACCGCGAAGACCGACGCTGTACCAGTTGGAGTCCGGGTCGCGGCGCCAGTGATCGGGATATTCAATGTTATTCCGCTGGCGCCATTTCCAGGCGTCGACCTTCCAGAGTTCTTCGCGCTGGTAGCCCCCATCTTCCATGAACGCCAGGTATTCGGCATTGCTCACGGGATTGCGGCTGATGGAGAAAGGCCCGAGTTCCGCATGCTGCGGCGGCAGTTCATTGTCATAGGCCTGCGGCGCCTCACCACCCACGCGGTAATGACCGGCGGGAATATCGATGCGTTCACCGCTCAGCGGCGCTGCCTGCAGAGCCGGTTGTGCATTGGCATCGGGGTGATGTTCACGCAGCGCTTTCTGCGTCAGCTCCATGATCATGGTCTCGTAGTGCTGGCTGTAATGCTGCAGTACGAAGTGCACCACGTAATCATCGCTGAACAGGTCGTGCTGCTGCCACTCGGGTCGCAGGTTGCGCAGGTAGTCGAGATTGTAGCTCTGTAGCTCGCCGGCCCACTCCAGCAATGCCTCGCGAGGCGGCAACAGTCCGCCGCGCTGCTCTTTCGGTATCTTCGGCGGGGTGTACAGGTCGGCGATCGGCGCAGTCACGCTGGCGTCGCCGCGAATCTTCTCGTGCAGCCACAGGCATTCGAAATAGACGCAGTGGCCAAGATGCCAGCCAATCGGGCTCAGGTCGGCGTGATATCGGGTGCGGTATGTTGCATCATCCAGATCTTCGATCAGTGCACGTACCAGCAACTGGGCCTGTGCCAGTTCTCCAATCAATACTTCATCAGTCATAGCGATAGCAGTTCTGGTGGTGCTTCGGGGTCGAGGATAAGGATCTGGTGTTCCGGCACACTGCGCCAGAACGAAGATTCGGTCAGACTCTCGGAAGCGATCAGCTGGGCGTTGGGAAACATTTCATCGTCGCAGGTGTAATACAGTGACGGACAGTCATCGTTCAGGGCATGCCGCACCGCGTACAGGCGTTCGCCGTCGCTGACTACCAGGTTGAGCAGGCATGCGCATCCATTCGACCACTGTTCAACCCGCCGCAGCAATTCCACCAGCGCCGCTTCCATGGGGAGATCCGGATCATTCGCCAGTAGCTGGCGCAACAGTGCGAACAGGTATTCGGATTCGGTGTTGCCGCGGATGCCGGGTAGATAGGCGGGGTCCAGTTCACGCATGATCTTCGGCAATAACTGGCAATGAAAATCGTCAATCAGACCGTTGTGCTCGAAAACCAGTTCATGATCGACGAACGGCTGGGTGTTGGCATGACTGACCGGATTGCCGGCAGTGGCACTGCGCACGCTGGCGATCCATAGATCGCTGCTCAGGGCGCGAGCGAGGTGCGGCAGATTCGGATCGCTCCAGATGGGTGTAGGATTGACATAAACCGAAGGACGATCCGCATCGCTGTACCAGGCGAAACCGTAGCCATCTGCATTGAAACGCGCATATTTCAGTTCCTTTGGTGCCCAACTCTGCACCTGCAGGCTATGCGGCGGGTCCAGCAGGAATTTTTCGAGGCTAATGGATTCCCCGAGGTACGCGGCGATTCGACACATGTTTACTCCTCAAGTCCCTGTTTGAACGGAACTGCGACGATGTTAGCCTATACTGGTTGAAGCTCCAACAGAGATAAAGAACTCATGGAACAGAATATGTTATCGCGCCTTACCAGTCAGAAAATTCCGCCACTGCGGCCAGTGCCCTGCCTGTCCGAAGATGCGCTTGCGGGTCTGGTTCGGGCACCGCGCTCGATGCCACCGAAATACTTTTACGATGACCGCGGTTCGCAGCTGTTCGATGCCATCTGCGAGACTCCGGAATACTACCCCACCCGTACGGAGGATGCGCTGCTGGCGCACTATGCCGGCGAGATTATCGATCAGGTCAGGCCGAAGCATATCGTCGAGTTCGGCAGCGGTGCGGCGCGCAAAACCCGTCAGTTGCTGGACGTCTGTGACGAGCTGGGCGGCGCGGCCGCCTACTGGCCCTTCGACGTTTGCGAAAGCATGCTGCTGGAAAGTGGCCGCCGACTGGTCCGGGATTACGAGTGGCTGACGGTGAATGCGCTGGTCGGCGATTACCTGGCTGGCCTGCAACATGTGCCGCGGCCGCCCGGCAGCTGCCTGTACCTGTTTCTCGGTGGCACCATTGGAAATTTCAGTGAAACCCAGGCGCAACGTTTTCTGCACGACGTGCGGGCGCAAATGTCAGCGGACGATCACCTGCTGCTTGGTGCTGACCGCATCAAGGATGTCGCGGTATTGAACGCGGCTTATAATGATCGGCAGGGCGTTACCGCCGCATTCAATCTCAACCTGCTTGAAGTTCTGAACCGCGAGCTGGATGGCGATTTTCACCTGCCCCAGTTTGAGCATCAGGCGCTGTTCAATGCCGATGACAGCCAGATGGAAATGTACCTGGTGTCGTCATGCAATCAATCGGTGACGCTCAAGGCCCTGCAAAAAACGCTGGATTTCCACGCCGGCGAAAAAATACTTACCGAAATCAGTCGCAAATTCACACCTGAACGCCTGAATACGCTGTTGACGGATGCCGGGTTCAATGTTGTGCAGCATTTGCAGCCGGCCAATGGTTATTTCTCGCTGATGCTGGCAAAGCCGGTCATCTAGGAGCCTGTCGGGTTTGGGACTGATCTACTGCGCCGGTGGGAGAGCGGCCCATTTTCCCGATCCTTTTCGTCAAATAGCTACGGCTATTTTCCTCAAACGATCGAAACAATGGGCTCACTCTCCTATCTTGCTCGCTACGATCGCCCAAATCCGACAGGCTCCTGGGTCGCGGCTGTCGCGCTGCTCGTCATATCCTCGTAACATTGCTGTGGTGTTCTGCCCGGGTTTCTGAACTGGAAAGGCAATATGCTGCGGATTTTGGTGGTGGAAGACGAGGACGCGATCCGCGAAATGATCGGATACGCGTTGAAAAAGGCCGACTTTCTGGTTGAGGAGGCGGCAGATGCCCAGCAGGCGCTACTGGCGGTGGCTGCGAGTCTCCCGGATCTGATGCTGCTCGACTGGATGTTGCCGGGCATGAGCGGCGTGGAACTGGCGCGCCGGTTTCGGCGCGAGGAGTATTCGGCCGGCGTCCCGATCATCCTGCTGACAGCACGTACCGGCGAAGATGATCGGGTGCACGGTCTTGAAATCGGGGCGGATGATTACATCACCAAACCCTTTTCACCGCGCGAACTGGTGGCGCGCATCCATGCCGTTTTGCGCCGCGGGCAGGGTGGAAAACCGGATCAGCCGCTGTCCTGTGACGGCCTGACGCTCGATCCGGTGGGACACCGGGTCGAAATAGATGGTAAGAGTCTGAATCTGGCCCCGATGGAGTTTCGCTTGCTACAATTCCTCATGGGCAATCCCGACCGGGTCTACAGCAGGGAACAATTGCTGGATCACGTCTGGGGGCGCGGAGTTTATGTGGAGGAGCGGACCGTGGATGTCCACATCCGGCGGCTGCGCAAGGCGTTGACGGAACGGGGTTATGATCGCTTCATTCAAACAGTGCGCGGTGCCGGGTACCGGTTTTCGGTCAGAACCTGAGCATGGATAACCGGTGGCGCGACGAATTCTGGCGCGGCGCCGGACTGCTGTTTGCAGGCGCGATGTTCGGCTGGTTGATCGGCAGTGTCGCGCTGGGCATGTTGCTGGTGCTGATCGTCTATCTTGGCTGGCACCTTATCAACCTGAACCGGCTGGTACGCTGGCTGCGCGAAGGTAAGAAGTTCCAGCCGCCGGAAGCGGGCGGCATCTGGGATGAAGCATTCGAACACCTGTTCCGGTTGCAGCAGCGCAACCGCAAACGCAAGCGCGATCTGCGTCGCCTGCTCAAGCGCTTCCATAAAATCACCATGGCGCTGCCGGATGCCGCCGTCGAATTGCGGCCGGGCAGCGAAGAAATCGAGTGGTGGAACAGCGCCGCCGGCCAGTATCTCGGTTTCCGCTATCCTCGTGATGTAGGGCAGCGCATCAGCAATCTGTTACGCCACCCGGCTTTTCTCGAGCACCTGCACAGTGGCGACTACGAAC
>JAGXGS010000020.1 GCA_024636585.1 Thiogranum sp.
ATCAGATCGGCGAACCGATGGAACGAATACTGGCTGGAAAAATTGCCCGTATCGGTTTACCTGCAACAACCTTAAGTTTTGCAGAAAATAATCAGCCTCAACAAATCAGTCGTGATATCAGTGTCAGTGATTACAGTTCAGCTGTTGATTTTCTACTCGACTGGCTTGAACAGCGGATTGATTTTTCCACGCTCAGCGCAGCAGGTCATCGTGTGGTTCACGGCATGCATTACACGGAGTCGCAATTTATTTCTCAGTCTGTACTGGATGAATTACATCGCATCAGTTCATACGACCCGCAACATCTGCCAGCTGAAATAGCATTGATCGAAAAATTTCGTCAGCATTATCCGCGTTTACCCCAGGTGGCCTGTTTTGATACAGCCTTTCACCAGAGCTTACCAAGAGTGGCGAAACTGTTGCCGATACCACGTCGGTTTGATGCGATAGGAATCCAGCGTTATGGTTTTCACGGTTTGTCTTATGCCTGTTTAATGCAACAACTTGAACACACTGCGGGGACACAGGTGGCACAAGGCCGCGTGATCCTGGCGCATTTAGGCAATGGCGCGAGCCTGGCAGCCGTGCGCAATGGTCAAAGCATTGATACCAGCATGGGATTTACGCCAGCCGGTGGTGTGCCGATGGGGTCGCGATCCGGTGATCTCGATCCCGGTGTAGCCTGGTATATGATGCAATCAGAGGCGATGACAGTGGAGCAGTTTAACCATCTCATCAACCATGAATCGGGGCTGCTCGGCGTCTCAGAGACCAGTTCTGACATGCGTGATTTAATTGCGCGCGAGGCGACTGACGAGCGCGCGGCGGAAGCGATTGAACTGTTTTGTTATCAGGTGAAAAAATGCATTGGTGCTTACGCTGCTGCATTAGGTGGACTGGATACGCTGGTTTTTTCTGGCGGTATCGGCGAGAACTCGCCCACCGTCCGCGCCCGGATCTGCCATGGACTGGAATTTCTCGGCATCGTTCTCGAAGAAAAAGACAACGCGACGAATGCGGCGGTAATTTCAGCACAGACTGGCCGGGTGACTGTTCGCGTCATGCACACCGACGAAGAACTGATGATCGCCGAGACGGTTTTCCGCATTTTCGGCATGGGTCGGCCCGGCAATAGACGCAGGTCAATAAGGCGGGGCTGCACCGGCTCCCGCGAGTTCGGTTGAGGAGAATATTATAACCAGCAAATTTAAATTTTTAGCACGCGCACGCAATGCACTGCCTGGCGACAGTGATACCGAGTTGCTGCGTTCGGAACTGTTTAGTATCGAGCAACTGAAGCGTCATGCGGTAACGCTGGCTGGGCGGCATACAATCGATCCGCATACGGGACCGGACAGGTTGCTGCCACGGCTGGCGGACAATGCGCGCGTTCTGCTGGCGGCGTATGACGTCGTGACAGCTGCAGCAGTCACACCGGGACAACGGGTTGTGCCTGCAGAGGCCTGGTTGCTCGACAATTTCTATCTGATCGAGCAGCAGATCAGTCTGGCGCGTCGCCATCTGCCACGCGGTTACAGCCGGCAGTTGCCGCGACTGGCTGGTGGTCCCTCAGCGGGTTTCCCCCGCATCTATGACCTGGCATTGGAGCTGATCTCGCACATGGATGGGCGAGTCGACAGCGATAACGCCACCCAATTCATCGCCGCCTACCAAACCGCTGAACCCTTGAAACTGGGCGAACTGTGGGCTTTTCCGATTATGCTGCAGCTGGCGCTGCTGGAAAACCTGCGCCGCGTTGGGTTGCGCATTGCCAGTCGGCGCGAGGATATCAACGCGGCCATCACCTGGGCCGACCGCATGCTCGCGACGGCTGAAAGCGAACCCAAACAGCTTATCCAGTTGCTGGCCAAGTTTGCCAGTGCCGATGTGCCGCTGACCGCGCCGTTTGTGGATGAGTTTTACGCAAGGCTTCAGGCGCATGGACCCGCCATGGCGTTCGTTCAAACCTGGGTTGAGCAAAAACTGCTCGACCAGGGGGTGACTGCAACGCAATTGTCGGATGCGGCCGGCCGCACGGCCGCGACCAACCAGATCTCCATCGCCAACAGCATCGGAAGCCTGCGCTTTATCGGCGTAATGGACTGGCGAAATTTCGTTGAGTCACTCAGTGTCGTCGAACAAACTTTGAGTGAAGATCCGGCAGGGATGTACGCAAGCCAGGATTTCGCCACGCGCGACCGCTACCGGCATGTCATCGAAGACCTGTCGAGGCGCAGCTCGCGCAGTGAGTCGGCGGTGGCACGCGAAGCCATTGTGCTCGCGCAGACAGCTGCAGAGCAATTAAGCACCCACGACCGCAGCGCGCATGTCGGTTACTACCTGATCGATCATGGACGGCCTGATCTGGAGCGTGCGGTCGGCTTCCGTTTGCCGTGGAAATTGCAGGCGAGCCGGCGTTTCCGCCTGTTTCTTTATCTCAGCCCAATCTTTCTGCTCACCGCACTGGCGACCGCGGGGGTGCTTTCCGTTTTCAATGGGGTCGAGTTGGGTGACTGGCGCACCTGGTTTTTTTCGATCGCCGGCCTGATCGGCGTCTCGGCGCTTGCTGTCCCGCTGGTAAACCAGCTGGTTACGCTCCTCCTGCCGCCACGCGCGTTGCCACGGCTGGATTTTTCGAAGGGCATTCCGGATAGTCACCGCACCATGGTGGTGGTGCCCACCTTGCTGAGCCGGCCGCAAGACATTGATGATCTTCTTGAAGCCCTGGAGATCCGCTATCTCGGCAATCGCGATCCCAATCTGTACTTTGGCCTGCTAACGGACTTTCGTGACGCACCCGAGCAAAAACTGCCAGACGATGATGCTTTGCTCGCGTATGCGCGCGCAGCAGTCCAGACGCTCAACGAGACCTACCACGAAGACCGCCCAAGCATCTTCTATCTGTTTCACCGACCGCGGATGTGGAATCCAGTCGAGCGGGTGTGGATGGGCTATGAGCGCAAGCGTGGCAAGCTGGAGCAGTTCAATGCCTTGCTACGTGGCGAGGCAAAAACCGCATTCTTGGAGATTGTCGGCGATGCATCCATTCTCGGTTCGGTCCAGTACGTCATCACCCTGGATACCGACACGCAACTGCCTCGTGATTCCGCACGCACCTTGATAGGTAACCTCGCGCACCCGCTGAATAGGCCGGTATACGACGCCGACAAGAAACGCATTGTCGAAGGCTACGCAATCCTGCAGCCCCGCGCTTCGATTAGTCTCACCAGTGCAGGCCAATCGCGCTTTGCGAAGCTGTTCGCGGGCGAGTCAGGCATCGATCCCTACACGCGCGAAGTGTCAGATGTCTACCAGGATATTTTCGGGGAGGGATCATTCATCGGCAAGGGCATCTACGACGTGGATGCCTTTCGTCAGGCCGTCGATGGACGCTTTCCGGAGAACCTCATTCTCAGTCACGACTTGCTTGAAAGCGGCTATGCCCGTTCGGCTCTGGTGACCGACATCGACCTCATTGAAGAGCATCCGGCCAGTTATGCCATCGAGGCCAGCCGGCGGCATCGCTGGATACGGGGCGACTGGCAGCTTGCCGGCTGGCTGCTTCCACGCGTGCCCGGACCGACCGCACCGGCAGGAACGAAAGCGAAGCGCCAACCCAACCCGCTCAGCGCCTTGTCGGTGTGGAAATTGTTCGACAACCTTCGACGCAGCCTGGTGTCACCCGCGCTGCTTGCATTGCTGATAGGGGGTTGGCTGTTTGGCCCGGGGACAGCGTGGTTCTGGACGCTGCTGGTCACGGGGGTGGTGTTCTTGCCCACCTTGCTGGGGACCGTGATAGATCTCATCAGCAAGCCTAAAGAACGGGACTGGCTAGTGCACCTGATCCTGACCGGCAAGTCCGCGGGGCGCCCACTCGCACTCGCTTTGCTGACAGTGGTGCTGCTGCCCTACGACGCGCTGATTTGCCTGGATGCGATCGCGCGCTCGGGCATTCGGATGCTGTTCACGCAACGCGGGTTGTTGCTCTGGCAACTGCGTTCCTACTCAATTCGCAACGCAAGCCGGTCGCTGGCCGATTTTTTCAGGGAGATGTGGGTTGCGCCGGTGCTGGCGCTCATGCTGGCCTCGGTGTTGATTGGGGCCTGGCCCCTGGGTCAAGCCCGTTCGGCAGAGTGGTTCTTCTGGGCCCCCGTCCTGCTGCTCTGGCTCGTGTCGCCCGTCGTCGGCTGGTGGATCAGCCTGCCGATTATCACTCCCACCCCGGATTTGAACGACGATCAACGGGCATTCCTGCGCACGTCGGCCCGGCGAACCTGGCGCTTCTTTGCGGATTTCGTTGGCCCAGATGACAACTGGTTGCCGCCCGACAACTTCCAGGAATATCCATCGCCGGCCATCGCTTCACGTACCTCGCCCACCAACATCGGCATGGCCCTGCTGGCTGACCTGGCTGCGTACGATTTTGGTTACCTGTCCGCCGGAGAATTCCTGCAGCGTATTGAAAACACACTGGCCTCGATGGAAAAGCTGGAACGCTACCGCGGCCATTTCTACAACTGGTACGACACACACACGCTGCAACCGCTGCACCCGCAATATGTCTCTTCGGTAGACAGCGGCAACCTGGCCGGCAGCCTTCTCACCTTGCAAGCCGGACTGGTCGAGTTGAAAGATCAGCCCGTGCTACCAGAAAACGCGTTTCAGGGACTGCAGGACACCTTGCAGGTGCTTGACGAACACCTGCCCGCGACACCCGTCCCGGATCTTGCAAACAAAATCAAGCTTCTGCAGGACACACTCCGTACCCTCACCGCAAACGGGTCACCCAAGACACTGGCTGCCGCCGAAGACTTGCTGGATGAGATTCACCAGACTGCCGGTGGGCTGGTTGCATGGCTGCCAGCTGAGGGTGGTATCGATGGTGAACTCTATTACTGGGCGCAGGCATTCGACCAGCAATCCCGCGCACTTCGAGATGAGCTGGGATTCCTGGTGCCCGAGCCGCAGCATTTCAGTGCCATCCCGACCTTGGCGGAGTTGGTCAGAGCACGCATTGCCAGCCACAAAGCGGGTACAGCCGTATCCCGTTTCAAGGGCGCGGAGGAGCGGTTCAAGACGATCGATGATTTGGTGGATCGTTGCCGCGAACTGGCGGTGATGGATTTTGAGTTTCTCTACGATACGTCGTGCGGCTTGCTGGCCATCGGTTACGACGTGAGCGAACGCCGCCGCGACCCGTCCTGCTACGACCTGCTGGCATCCGAAGCGCGCCTGGCCAGTTTCCTGCTCATCGCGCAGGGACAGGTCCCGCAAAAACACTGGTTCTCGCTCGGCCGACTGCTGACCAGCCATGGCGGCGCGGTGAGCCTGATTTCGTGGAGCGGCTCGATGTTCGAATACCTCATGCCGCAACTGATCATGCCGAGTTACGCAAACACCTTGCTGGAACAAACCTGCAAGGCTGCAGTGTCGCGCCAGATCGAATACGGCCACCAACGCGCGGTGCCCTGGGGCATTTCCGAGTCCTGCTATAACGCCACCGATATGCACCAGGTCTATCAATATCGGGCGTTTGGCGTGCCCGGCCTGGGTTTCAAGCGCGGGCTGGGAGACGACCTGGTCATTGCCCCCTACGCCAGCGCACTGGCGCTGATTGTGATGCCACAGGAAGCGTGTCGCAACCTGCAGACGCTCGCCACTAACGATTTTCTCGGCGGCTACGGGTTCTACGAGGCGATCGATTACACCCCGTCGCGCGTGCCGCGGGGCAAGCATCACGCCATCGTGCGGTCATTCATGGCACACCACCAGGGCATGAGCCTGCTGGCCTTTGCGTATGTATTGCTCAACCAGCCGATGCAGCGCCGATTCATGTCCGACCCGCTTGCACAGGCGACGCGATTATTGCTGCAGGAGCGTGTGCCCAAGAAAGGCGCGACCTTGCACCCGCACGCGGCTGAAGTCAGCGCCGCCGCGCGACCTGCTGCCGAAGAAGGCGCGAACATGCGCGTGTTTACCAACCCGAATACGCAAATACCCGAAGTTCACCTGCTGTCCAACGGCAGCTACCACGTCATGGCGACCAATGCCGGCGGCGGCTACAGTCGCTGGCGCGACCTGGCCGTCACCCGCTGGCGCGAGGATGCCACGTCCGATGACTGGGGCACCTTCATCTACCTGCGCGACCGCGACACCGGGCGCTATTGGTCAAGCGCGTATCAACCCACCCTGCAAAAAGCCGATCACTACGAGGCGATCTTCGTGCAGGCGCGCGCCGAATACCGGCGGCGCGATCAGACGATCGAAACACACACTGAGATCAGCGTTTCGCCGGAAGACGACGTCGAGATCCGCCGCGTTACGCTCACCAATCATTCATCCCGGATTCGTCATATCGAGGTGACGAGTTACGCGGAGGTCGTGCTGGCACCATTAAGTGCCGATCTCGCCCATCGCGCTTTCAGCAACCTGTTCGTGCAAACCGAAATCCTGCCCGAACAGCAGGCGATCCTCTGTACCCGCCGACCGCGTACACCGGGGGAACAGGTGCCGTGGATGTTTCACCTGTTGGCAGCACCCGGTGCGACGGTAGACGAGCCGTCTTTCGAAACTGATCGCGCCCAATTCATCGGTCGGAACCGAACAGCGGCCAACCCTGAGGTGCTGGATAATCCCGCCAGCCCAACGAAGTTATCGAACACCGATGGCCCGGTACTCGATCCCATCGTGGCGATCCGCCGCACCCTGGCCCTGTCGCCCGACGAATCGGCAATGGTGCAGATCATTTCCGGTGTCGCAGACACGCGCGAAGAAGCCTTGGCTGTGCTCGAGAAGTATTGCGATCGGCACTTCGTTGAGCGCGCCTTTGAAATGGCATGGTTCCAAAGCCAGGAAGTGTTGCGCCACCTCAACGCAAGCGAGGCCGATGCGCAGGTCTATGGCCGTCTTGCCAGCTCCGTCATTCACGGCAATGCCTTGCGCCGTGCCGCGCCCAGCGTCATTGCACGCAACCAGTTGGGGCAGTCCGGACTGTGGCGCTTTGCCATCTCGGGCGATCTGCCGATCGTCCTGCTACGCATCGGCGACCTGAATCGAATCGGCATGGTCAAACAGGCGCTGCAAGCCCATGCCTATTGGCGGATGAAAGGGCTATCCTCCGATCTGGTGATCGTGAACGAGGATTTCTCGGGCTATCGGGCGGTGTTGCACGATCAGATCATGGGGCTCATCAACGCGGGCCCCGACGCGCAAATAATCGACAAACCAGGTGGCGTCTTCGTGCGCCGGGCAGAAGAGCTTTCCGAGGATGAGCGAGTCTTGCTCCAGACGGTCGCCCGCGTCGTGCTTTCCGATACGGCTGAGACATTGATCGAGCCATTGGAACGCCGTGTATCGGTAGAGCGCGTATCGGACCTTCTGGAACCCTGGCTGCAACCGACCGCTGAACCAGTCAAACCGCTCCTGCCACACGAACGCATTTTCTGTAACGGCCTGGGGGGCTTTACGCCCGACGGGCACGAATACGTCATCACCCTCGAGCCGGGTCAGAGCACGCCGGCACCGTGGGCCAATGTCATCGCCAGCCCGCACATTGGTACTGTGGTGAGCGAAGGTGGTAGCGCGTATACCTGGGTGGAAAACGCGCACGAGTTCCGGCTGACCCCCTGGCACAATGACCCGCTTAGCGATAGCAGCGGCGAGGCACTCTACATCCGCGACGAGGAAACCGGTGCGTTCTGGTCGCCGACGCCGTTGCCAGCCCGCGGCCAGTCCGGGTATGTGTGCCGGCACGGGTTTGGCTACAGCGCGTTCGAGCATTACGAAGCTGGCATCGCCTCGGAAATGTTTACCTACGTCGCCATGGACGCACCGGTGAAGTTCGTGGTGGTCAAGCTGCGCAACCATTCGGGGCGTGCACGCAAGTTGTCCTTGACCGGTTACTGGGAGCTGGTGCTCGGTGAGTTGCGACACGCCAATCTGATGCACATCGTGACCGAGACGGATCTGCACAGCGGGGCGCTGTTTGCCCGCAATGCGTATGGCCGCGAATGCGCCAATCGAGTGGTCTTTGCCCATGTCAGCGAGCGAGCGCGCTCGGTGAGCGGAAACCGGACCGAGTTCATTGGCCGCAATGGCTCGCTGGCGAGCCCGGCGGCCATGCGCCGCAAGCGCTTGTCGGGCAAGACCGGTGCCGGCCTTGATCCGTGCGCCGCGATCCAGACCCAGATCGAACTAGCCGATGGGCAGGAGCGCGAGATCGTGTTCGTCTTCGGTGCGGCTAAAGACAGCAACGAAGCGCAGTATTTCATCGGGCGATTTGGCGGCGTAGCGGGCGCACGGCAGGCATTGGAAACGGTGTGGGGATATTGGAACCACACCCTGGGCGCGGTGCATGTGGAAACACCGGATCCTGCATTGGACGTCATGGCCAACGGCTGGCTGCTCTACCAGACGATGTCGTGCCGACTCTGGGGCCGCAGTGGCTATTACCAGTCCGGCGGGGCCTACGGTTTCCGCGATCAATTGCAGGACACCATGGCGCTGATTCATGCGACACCGTGGCTTGCCCGCGATCAGTTGATCCGTTGCGCCGAGCGCCAGTTCCTCCAGGGAGACGTACAGCACTGGTGGCATCCGCCCGGCGGACAAGGCGTGCGCACCCATTTCTCTGATGACTACTTGTGGCTACCGTATGCAACCTGTCGGTATGTGCTGGCGACCGGCGATACGGGGGTACTCGACGAGTCAGTGCATTTCCTCGATGGCCGCGAATTGAATCCTGAAGAGGAGGCTTACTACGACCACCCGCAACGTTCGACCGAAGCGGCAAGCCTCTATGAACATTGCGTGCGCGCACTCAAACACGGCTTACGTTTTGGCGAACACCAATTGCCGCTGATGGGATGTGGCGACTGGAACGACGGCATGAATCTCGTCGGTCGTGACGGCAAGGGCGAGAGCGTTTGGCTGGCGTGGTTCCTGTATGACAACCTGCAACAGTTTGCCAGCCTGGCGCATAGTCGGGACGACGCAGCCTTTGCCAATATGTGCACCGACCAGGCTTCTCTGCTGCTCAGCAACATCGAGGCCCATGCCTGGGACGGTGGTTGGTATCGACGCGCCTACTTTGATGATGGCACCCCCCTGGGTTCAGCCAGCAATGAAGAGTGCAAAATCGATTCGATCAGCCAAAGCTGGGCCGTCATTTCAGGCAGCGGTGATCCCGCGCGATCCAAGCAGGCGATGGAAGCGGTAGACAATCACCTGGTGCGGCGCGATGCGCAACTGATTCAGCTGCTCGAACCGCCCTTTGACAAATCCGACCTTGAACCCGGTTACATCAAGGGTTATGTGCCCGGTGTGCGCGAGAACGGTGGCCAATATACCCATGCCGCGATTTGGGCCACCATGGCGTTTGCCATGTTGGGTGACACCGAACGCGCGTGGGAATTGTTCGCCATGCTCAACCCCATCCATCACGGCAGTCAGCCTGAAGATATCGAGCGCTACAAGGTCGAGCCGTACGTCATGTGCGCGGACATTTACGCTGCGTCGCCGCACACAGGCCGGGGCGGCTGGACCTGGTACACCGGGGCAGCGGGATGGATGTACCGGCTGACCGTAGAAACCCTGTTGGGCCTGTATCTGGAAGGGGATCATCTGCGTATTGCACCGTGTATCCCGGCCGATTGGGAATCGTACAAAATCCAATATCGCTTTCACGACACTTTCTATCACATCACGATCAGGCGCGTGGCTGAAAAATCGAATCAGGTGAGCCGTGTGTCGGTGGATGGTACCGAGGTCGGTGGCGAAGAGGGGGCAGGGCGGATACCGTTAGTGGTCGATCGCCAGGAACATCATGTGGAGGTGGAACTGGGCCCGCACGGTCAGGTTTCTGCCTGAGTTTGTCTGCTTCGGGAGTGCAAGAAGACGTATAGATATCCAGCGTGAACAAAGCGTATGAACTATGGGCCAGAGGAATGAACTGAAACCCAAGCGGTTGTGTTTATACAGGATCGCATGCGGTTCGATTTGAACTAAAAAAAATGTATTGGAGAGCAGTGTTCGTGGCAACGTTTAAGTCTCTTAATTGAAAAAGGAAAATAAATATGATCGCGAAGACAAAAAAAACCGGGCGCACGGGCAAAACTCTGTCGATTGAGCTGTTACGCAAGATGCACGCCTACTGGCGCGCCGCCAACTATCTGTCGGTCGGTCAGATTTATTTATATGACAATCCGTTGTTGAAAAAACCGCTGCAGCTCGAACACGTAAAACCGCGCCTGCTGGGTCACTGGGGCACTACGCCTGGCCTGAATTTTATTTATGTCCATCTCAACCGCATCATCCAGCAATATGATCTTAGTATTGTCAATGTCACAGGCCCTGGCCATGGGGGTCCGGGGCTGGTTGCCAACACTTATCTGGAGGGGACGTACAGCGAGGTGTATCCCAATATTTCCCAGGACGAGGCGGGGATGAAAAAACTCTTCACCCAATTTTCGTTTCCCGGCGGCATTCCCAGTCACGTTGCACCGGAAACCCCGGGCTCGATTAATGAAGGTGGTGAGCTGGGTTATGCGCTGTCGCATGCCTATGGCGCCGCGTTCGATAATCCCGATTTGCTGGTGGCCTGCGTG
>JAGXGS010000021.1 GCA_024636585.1 Thiogranum sp.
CGGATAGTTCAAAAGAAGCGCGCGCACCGCTGTTGGCCAGATCCACCGCCAGCACTACCGCCACCCCCAGCGCGATACCTGATATCGCCAGCAAGCCCTGCCAGTGATGGCGCAACATGTAGCGCAGTCCGGCGCGCAGCAGCAAAGGTGAGAAAAACGTCATGGGGTCAGCGAGCTCCTGTCACAGTCCCGCGCCATGACGAACTCCGCCGCGCCCGTGAGTCAATTGCACCACCCGGTCGGCTGCCTGTGCGACATTATTGCTGTGCGTGACCAGCAACATGGTGGTGCCCTGCTGCCGGGCGAGACGGGTGAGTGAATCGATGATGCGGTCGCCAGTATCTTCATCCAGATTGCCGGTCGGCTCATCGGCCAGCAACACCGCCGGCCGGTGTGCCAGCGCTCGGGCAATGGCGGCGCGTTGCTGCTCGCCGCCCGAAAGCGTTTCGGGATAACGGTTCTGCAGGCCGCCGAGCCCGACCTCTTCCAGCAACTCGGCGGCGCGATGTTGCGCCGTCCGGTCATTTTCGCCGAGCAGTTCCAGCGGCAACGCGACATTTTCACCGACTTTCAGCGTCGGGATCAGATTGAAAAACTGGAATACGAATCCAATGCTGCGACGTCGCAGCAGCGTGCGTTCCGGTTCCATCAGCGCGTGCACGTCGACCCCGTCCAGCAGAACTCTGCCGCTGTCCGGACTGTCGATCCCGCTGATCAGGTTGAGCAGCGTCGTCTTGCCGCTGCCGCTGGCGCCCAGCAGCGCAACCGTTTCACCTTTTTTCACACTGAATGTCAGCCCGTCGAACACCACCTGGCGGGTGCTGCCGGCGCCATATATCCTGGTCAGATTTTCTACTTTGATCATACGCACCGCTATAAGGTAAACGTGAATTCCTTCACCAGAGCGCCCGGCAATCGCGCACTCGCATTCGATCGCCATTCGTAACTGCTGCTATCCAGTATCTGTTCCTGCTCGTGCGTCAGACCTTCCAGGCAGTCGCCCAGAATCCGGTAGATGCTTTCATCGAAGCGCATGACATCGATCGGCGCCACCGGCCTGCCCTGCTCCACCCACAGGCACGCGAAACGGGTCATACCGGTAATGCGACAGTGATTGCGATCGGAAAAATTGCAGTACCACAGGTTGCTGATATAGAGGCCGGTGTCCAGCGCGCTGAAGATGTCGTTCTGATGCAGCTGACCGCCGTTGATTTCCAGCGATTGGGGGGATTCGCTGGCACAGTTGACCTCGGCACCGTATTCCCTGGCGCTGCGGGCATTGGCCAGACAGCCGCGATACTGTCCTGCTGTGATCAGTTCCACCTGGTCCGGCTTGATGAACCCTGCGCGGGTGAATCGCGGCGTGAAACCGTCGGCGTGATTCTCGCTGATGGTTACCGTGTCATGCAGCCTGCCTTCTTCGCGCACCATCTTGAGCAGCGGCGTCTGCGCGGTCCGGTGGCTCTTCAGCCCGAAGCCGCCCCAGCTGACCATGTCCATCAGTTCATTCAGTGCGCTGGGGGTAAGGAATACGCGGTATTTTCCTGGCTTGAGTTGCCTTGGCTTCTCTCCGAGCAGCGCCAGTGTTTCGCGCGCGCAGGCGATCTTCTGCGCAAGAAATTCATCATTCCACTCGAAACCCGCATAGTTCTGTTTTACCGCCTGATCGCCCTCGCGGTAGATGCTCCAGTCGAGATTGAAGTTGTGACCACGGTGCCAGTTGAACTGGCCCAGCGAGTTCGCGAAACCGCGGCTCATTTCGCCGCCGGCCCAGGATCCGACCAGGTCGAGGCCCTGAGCTGCAGTCATGAGTTGTTCGAGTGCCTGCTCCGGCGCGGGTAACTGATCTTCGCCGTGATAGATGCTGTTGTGAACCTCGGCAGCATAGTTGAGGTGCGGATCCTCGGGCAGCAGCGGCAGCTGCTCGCGCAACCGGCCCAGCGCATGTTGCGCCTGTGCGCTGTCTTCGTCGAGGCGTCCTGACAGTTGCAGCGTAGCCGAGGTCTCGCGGTTCCTGTGGATCAGGTCCAGCTGCAGGCTCTGCTGCCGCACGTGTCCGACCTGGCGGATCCTGTTGTGGTTGAGACGCACGAAATCGGAGTCTTCGCCCTGGTAATTGAGCAACAGGATTTCGCCTGCCGCCAGACCGGTGAAAAGCGTGCTGCTGAGTTCGCGGAAATACTGTTCCAAGGTTACCCCTCGTTCATTGATATCATGACGAGGTAGACATGACTATTCACCACCGAAGATCTCCACGTCGCGGAACACACAGGCCGGCGATGCATGACCGACATGAATCATCTGGTTGGGTTCGCCTTTCCCGCAGTTGGGCGTGCCCCACACCTCGAAAGTGCCGGCATCGCCGACCCCAGCGAGGTTGCGCCAGAAGGTCGCACTGATGCCGCGGTAGTTGGGATTGCGCACCAGGCCTTTCAGTTCGCCATTCTCGATCAGGCGTCCGAATTCGCAACCGAACTGGAACTTGTTGCGGCTGTCATCGATGGACCAGGAACGGTTGGTGTCCATCAGCACGCCATACTCGATGGAGCCGATCAGTTCCTTCAGACTACTGTTGCCGGGCTCGAGATTGAGGTTGGCCATGCGATCGATAGTCGGGCGATTCCAGTCGCAGGCGCGTGCAGTGGCTACCCCGTTCATGCCGGCGCGCGCCTGCGACTGGACACCGCCCAGCGGACGCAACAGGACGCCATCGCGAATGACGTGGGTGCGTTCCGCCGGCGTACCGTCATCATCGAAGCCGTAACTGGCCATCTCCGGCGCCAGGCCGGGATCGAAGGTGACATTGAGCAGATCGGAACCGTAGCGATAGCTGCCGAACATATCGGGTGTGACAAAACTGGTGCCCGCGTAATTGCGTTCATCACCGAGGATGCGATCGAGTTCCAGCGGGTGGCCGATGCTTTCGTGAATCTGCAGCATCATCTGGGTCGGCATCAGCAACACATCGGCGCTGGCGACCGGGCACTCGGGCGCATCCACCAACGCTATCGCCTCCTCGGCTACCTGCCGGGCGCCGTCAGGAAAATTAAACCCGGCCAGCTGCTCGAGTCCACCCTGGCGCGATGAACCCCAGCCGCCGCCGCTGCGCTCCTGGGTCTGTGCGCCTTTATTGGCCACTGCCGCATAGCCCGGGATGATGTAATGAAACTGCTGATCGATATGCACGCCATCGCTGGTAACCAGCCTGATGTCAGTGCGCCGGCGCGCCAGATGCGCCTGCCAGTCGACGATGGCCGGACTGATTCTGAGGCTGCGATTGATGTCCTGAAGCAGTTCGAGCTTGTCCCTGAGACTCCAGTTATCCCAGGAGGTGGCAACGTCTGTCGCATAATGCCCCGAAAGCTCCGGTCGCGGCACCTGCGTGGCATCGATCAGCCCGTGCCGGCGACTCGCCTCCAGCCACCGCTGCGCCTGTTCGCAGGCCGCCG
Organism: Thiogranum sp.; assembly: GCA_024636585.1. Lineage (GTDB taxonomy): Bacteria > Pseudomonadota > Gammaproteobacteria > DSM-19610 > DSM-19610 > Thiogranum. Next base: position 3,450 of record JAGXGS010000021.1, read on the forward strand.
CAAGTCCCTCGCGCGTCAGGGCGCTGGTGGCCGCATAACTCATGCCGCCGCGATCGATAAAGCTGATGTGCGCACCGCGACTCTGCGCCAGGTTCGGCGGTTGCACGACATCCTCGCGTACACTGAGCATTTCGGTTTCATCATGCACCAGCCGCAGCGACCAGAACTCCACGCCCGGAACTACATTCTTGAAATCATCGATAATGGATTGCCAGTCGGTCAGCATGGGATAAGCCGTATACAGAAGGAAGACGTGTAGTAAAACCTGTCACGGATACTTGCGCAACAGACCTTTCAGGACTCCCTGTATCTGCACCTGGTCCGGCAGATAGCGCTGCGCTGTCATACTGGCGTTGGCAGGATGCAGAATCACTTGCCCCGGAGTCTGCTCGATGCGCTTCAGCGTTGCGGCTTCGCCATCGACAAGCGCCACCACAATGTCGCCGTTGTCGGCACGATCGCATTGTTCGATCACCACCCGGTCGCCATCCAGTATGCCGTCTTCGATCATGGAATCGCCGCACACCTGTAATACGTAGCAGGGTTTGCTGCCCAGCAGTTCGTCGGGAACCTGCATGTATTCCGGTTGCGGCACGGCTTCGATCGGGCGTCCGGCGGCAATCCGCCCGAGGAATGGAATGCCCGCTTCCGGTTCCACTGGTGATGCCGCCAGGCGGATACCGCGCTGACCACGCGCCATCGGTTCGACCAGGCCTGCCGAAATGAGCGCCTGAACATGTTTGTGCAGCGAACCGCGCGAGGCCAGGCCCAGGGCCCGGCAGAGTTCGTCATGCGTCGGCGGGTGATCAAAGTCGTCCGCATGGTCGCGCAGGTACGCGTAGATTTCCTGCTGGCGTCGTGTCAGTTGTGACATGTCATTTTTCCGGTTGCCGGTTCTCCATTTGTTCTCTATTCTACACAAAGAGAACCAAGGGAGAACATAGCATGAGCACCTCGCCCGAGTACATGGCGCCCGTCGCCAGCGATCCGGCTGCGGCACTGGCGGCGCGCCTGCGCTCCGGGTATGCGGCACGCATCACCGGCGAACTGGTGGTGCCGGCACAGGCGGGACGCTATGCGGCGCTGCCGGCCGGGCTCGACCCGCGGCTTCGCAAGGCACTCGCGGCGCGCGGTGTCGAGCGGCTCTACACCCACCAGGCAGCAGCCTGGGACTCGATTCAGGCGGGCCGTCATACAGTCGTCGTGACGCCGACCGCGTCCGGCAAGACGCTGTGCTACAACCTGCCGGTGCTGCAGGCAATCCTGCATGACCAGACCCGCGCCCTGTACCTGTTTCCAACCAAGGCGCTGGCACAGGACCAGGTGGCGGAACTGACGGCGCTGAACCAGGCCGGCGAACTCGGCGTGCGCGCATTCACGTTCGACGGCGATACACCGGGCGACGCGCGCAAGGCGGTTCGCACTCGCGGCGATATCGTGGTCAGCAATCCGGACATGCTGCACCAGGGTATTCTGCCGCACCATACCAAGTGGGCGCAGTTCTTCGAGAGCCTGCGCTATATAGTGATCGATGAAATGCACAGCTATCGCGGCGTATTCGGTTCGCACGTCGCCAACGTGTTGAGACGCCTGCAACGCATCTGCCGCTTTTACGGTTCCGACCCGCTGTTCGTCCTCTGCTCGGCAACCATCGCCAATCCGGCGGAACTCGCCAGCCAGTTGATCGGTGCAGAGGTGCATGCAATCACCGACAGCGGCGCGCCGCACGGCGCCAAGCACCTGTTGCTGTGGAATCCGCCGGTGATCAATCCGGATCTGGGCATTCGCGCCTCGGCACGTTCGCAGACCACGCGGATTGCGAAAATGGCAGTAAAAGGCGGACTCAAAAGCATCGTGTTTGCCCAGTCCCGGCTGATGGTCGAGGTGCTGACCAAGTACATGAAGGATACCTTCGACAAGGACCCGCGCCACCCGGCCCGGGTAGCGGCCTATCGCGGCGGTTACCTGCCGACCGAGCGTCGCGCCATGGAAAAGAAACTGCGCGCGGGTTCGATCGATTGCGTGGTATCCACGTCGGCGCTGGAACTGGGCGTCGATATCGGTGCCCTGGACGTGTGTGTACTGAACGGCTATCCCGGCACTATCGCCGGCACCTGGCAACGTCTCGGACGGGCCGGACGCCGGCAGCGTACGGCGCTCGGGGTGCTGGTGGCGAGCAGTCTGCCGCTCGACCAGTACATTATTCGCAACCCCGAATTTTTTCTCGGTGCGTCACCCGAGCAGGCGCGCATCGATCCCGACCAGTTGCTGATACTGCTCGACCACATCCGTTGTGCGGCGTTCGAATTGCCGTTCCGGGACGCTGACCGGTTCGGCAAGGAAGACCTTGCCGAAATGCTGAAGTACCTGCAGGAACAGAACGTCGTGCATCATGAAGGCGGCCAGTGGCACTGGATGGAAGACAGCTATCCGGCCAACAGCGTCAGTCTGCGCTCGGTGGCGGAAGGCAATTTCGTGGTCATCGACACCACCGGCGGCGCACAGACGGTGATCGCAGAGGTCGATTACAGCTCCGCGCCGGAGACCCTCTACCGGGGCGCCATCTACATGGTGCAATCGGCGCCTTACCAGGTGGAGAAACTCGACTGGGAAGGCCGCAAGGCATTCGTCACACGCACCCGCGCCGACTATTACACCGATGCCATCGATTACACGCGCCTGAAAATCCTGGAACAGGAGAAACGTTCTCTCAATGTTTCGCAGGGCGAGGTGCACCTGGTGCGGCGCATTGCCGGATACAAGAAAATCCGTTATTACACCCACGAAAACATCGGCTACGGCAACATCGATCTGCCTGACCAGGAAATGCATACCACTGCTGTGTGGTGGCAGGTCGATCCCGACGCGCTGTTCGGCGAAAGCGGTGCGTTCAGATCGCGCCAACAGGCACTCGATGGATTTCTGGGTGCCGGTTATGCGCTGCACATCGTAGCGGCCATGCGCATGCTCTCGGAACCGCGCGACCTTGGGCGCGCGGTCGGCGACGGTAATGCTGACTGGTTTGCGACCGTCGGCCCTGACGGGCGCGGCGCGCTGTTAAACAAGGACGGCGAAGCGATTGACCTGACCAGCGTGCAGCGCTTTACGCCGACCCTGTTTCTCTACGACAACTATCCCGGCGGCATCGGAATTTCAACACCGCTGTTCCAGAGCCGTGCCGCCGTGGTCAGTGGCGCGCAGACACTGGTGCAGGCCTGCGAGTGCGCTCAGGGGTGTCCGGGTTGCATCGGGCCGATCCTGGCAAGTGACGAAGTGCGCGGCTATTCCCCGAAAGCTGTAGCACTGCGCGTGCTCGACTTGCTGGTGGAATAAGCGCCATGGACCTTCAATCCAGGTTATCCCGGTTGCAGTCCCAGGTCGGAGCCGAAAACCGCGACACGGAACCGAAATCGCAACTGTCGGAACTGCGCGCGCGCATCGCCGAACTCGAAAAACGCGGACGTGCGCGCAAGCAAAGACATCCCACCACCGCGCCGGCTCTGGTCGCCGGGGCGGAACCGGGAGCCGGGTCTGAACACTGCGGCTTCGGCGGCGAACAGATCGCTCCGGGCCTAACCCGTATCTGTACACGCTATCCGCTCACCGGCACCCTCGGTTCAATTGAACTGCACAGTCTGCGCGAACCGCCACAGCTACCGGGCGAGCCCGGTCTCGCGCACCTGCGTCGCGTCTATCTCGATACCGAAACCACCGGCCTGTCGGGCGGCAGCGGCACCCTCGCCTTTCTGATCGGCATTGCGGTGGTGACAGAGACAGCAATCGAACTCACACAATTTCTCATTACGCGTTTCGCCGGCGAAACGGCGATGTTATCGGCGCTCGCCGACAGCCTCGGTCCGAACGACCAGCTGGTCAGCTACAACGGCAAGAGCTACGACCTGCCGCTGCTGGTTACGCGCTTTCGCATGCAGGCCCGGCGACATCCTTTCGCGGGGCTTGCGCATCTCGACCTGTTGCACCCGACCCGGCGCCTGTTCAGTAAACGCTGGCCGGACTGCCGGCTGATCACGCTCGAACAGAACCTGCTCGGATTTCACCGTATCGATGATCTGCCCGGCAGCGAAGCGCCGGCGGCCTGGTTCAGCTATATCCGCAACGGCGATGACCGGCAACTCAAACGCGTCATCGAACATAACGCCCAGGACATCCTGTCACTGGCGGTCGCACATCAGGTGCTGGCGCAGGCAGTCGCGCAGCCGGACGCGTTCGGAGTGGATCTGTATGCGCTCGGACGCTGGCTTGTTGAACAGGATGAAACCGGGGCGCGTGAACTGCTGCAGTCATATCGGGAGCGGCTGTGCGACGACGCGACGCGATTGCTCGCCCGGCTGTACAAACGCAGCGGCAACTGGTCGCAGGCTACCGCTCTGTGGGAGCATCTCGCCGCCGCCGGCTGTGTCGAATCAGTCGAATGTCTTGCCAAATATCATGAACATATCAGCAAGGATTTTTCGGCAGCACGACGCTGTTGCGAACGCCTGTCGAACAATGCCGCGCATGAACACCGGCGCCGACGCATTGAGGGCAAGATTGCAGCGCTGCGCTCATAGAACCCCTTCGGGGTTCGTCATGAGTACCTTACCCTCCGGGTCAAGGCATCGTAATGACATCGGCTTTTCAGCTAATCGTATTCGGTATATTTTTTCGCGCTGCCCCGGACCTTGTCAGCTGGATACTTCTGCTCATTGAGTTCGATTTTCGCATCCGCCGCATCCAGCAGATCCACGCCCAGCTTGTCGGAGATGCGTAGCAGATAGATAAAGATATCCGCCAGTTCGGCTTCCACTTCCTTGAGTTTTTCCGGGGCCAGGGTGCTGCTTTGGTCCTCGGTGAGCCATTGAAAGTGCTCCACCAGTTCCGCGGCTTCGGCGATCAGGGCCATGGAAAGATTCTTCGGCGAGTGGAACTGGTCCCAGTCGCGTTCTTCGGCGAATCGGTGTATGCGTTGTTTCAGCGTATCGAGGTTTTCAGACATGCCCGCTACTCTGTCACAGTCGGACGTACCCTCGCAAGCCGGCGGTTGCCTGGCTTACCGGCGCGCCCTGATTCGCGTATCATTCAACGCCCACGAAGTCTTCAGGCACATACATGGTCGCGCGTAGAAAAGTCGTTCCGCCCGTCACCCCCAGAATCGTGCAGGATCGCCCCCGGCTGCGGCTGCTCCGCTACCTGCTGCTGATCGGCGCACTGTTGCTGTCAGCCTGGCTCGGCTATGACTACGGTCTTCGAACGGCAGCGGTGAACGACGGGGCACCGGTGATGCAGGCAGACGACTCCGCGCAACACAACGTGGAGCTGGAACAGCAACGCGATGCCCTGCAACAACAGGTTGGACAGCTGGAACAGCGCGCCGAACAGCTTGACCAGGCGCTGCAGACAGAGCGCGCGCGCAGTGAAAGCCTGCAAGCGGCGCAATCGTCAGCGCCACAGGCACCCGCACCTGCCGCAACACCCGAGCCAAAACCGGAAGCACCGCGCGCTGCCGTGGAACCCGGCCGCAACAGCCTCAAGCTGGAAAACCTGCGCATCACGAAAACCGAGTCAGAAAACGCCTTTCGGCTCGGCTTTTCAGTCATGCACGATGGCGACAGTAACGAGCGCGTGAGCGGCACCCTGTGGATCGCGGTCAATGGCTTTACTGATGGCGAGCCGCGGCGCATATCGTTCAAGACGCTGTCACCGCAACGGAGTCCGTTCGTGAAAATGGGATTCAGCCTGCAACAGGACATCGCAGAAGAACTCGTATTGCCCGAGAATTTCCGTCCCCGCAACATCCTCATCGAGGCCAAACCCTACGGCGATAACTATACCGGCACCACCGCAACCTTCGCCTGGAGTCCGGATCCCTAGAAGCTCAGGCACAAGAACCTTGTAGCCGGCCTGCAATTTGTTACTCTTCGCGCGTCGCAATGGCGAACCGCCGCAGGTCAACCTGGAGAAACCATGGATCACGAACCTTCTTTCCGCGAAAGTGTTGACCTCATGGTGGATCGAGCCATGAACGCCATCGGTCTGGACCAGGGCACGGCTTCAGCGATCAAGTCCTGCAATTCGGTACTGCAGGTGCGGTTCCCGGTGCGCATTCGCAACAAGATCGAAGTGTTCACCGGCTGGCGCGCTGTGCATAGCGATCACCGCCTGCCGGCCAAGGGCGGCATCCGTTATGCGCCGTATGCCGATCAGGATGAAGTCGAGGCACTGGCAGCGTTGATGACCTACAAATGTGCCATTGTGAATGTGCCATTCGGCGGTTCCAAGGGCGCACTGCTCATCGATCCGGCACAGTACGAGCGCGATGAACTGGAACTGATCACGCGCCGCTTCACGCTCGAACTGGTGCGCAAGGGTTTTCTGAGTCCGGCCACCAATGTGCCGGCACCGGATATCGGCACCGGACAGCGCGAGATGGCCTGGATGGCCGACACCTACAAGCAATTACAACCCACCGACATTAACTATATCGCCTGCGTCACCGGCAAGCCGGTGCACCACGGCGGCATCAACGGTCGGGTCGAAGCAACCGGACGCGGCGTACAGTACGCACTACAGGAGTTTTTCCGGCACCCGCAGGATGTCGCCGCCGCCAATATGCAGGGGACGCTGGAAGGCAAGCGGATCGTGGTCCAGGGACTGGGTAACGTCGGCTACCATGCGGCGAAGTTCCTCTCGGAAGAGGATGGCGCGAAGATTACCGCCATCATCGAGCGCGATGGCGCGCTGATCAATGAAGAAGGGTTGAACGTCGAAGACGTCTACCAGCACATCATCCAGCACCACAGCGTGAAGAACTTCCCCGGCGCGCGTTTCGAGGAAAACGGGAAAAGCGTCCTGGAGATGGAATGCGACATCCTGATTCCGGCGGCACTGGAGAGCCAGATCACGCTGGAGAATGCCGATCGCATCAAGGCCCGGCTGATCGCCGAGGCCGCCAATGGACCGCTGACCTACGGCGCGGATGAAATCCTCCACAAGCGCGGCGTAACCATCCTGCCGGATGCCTACGTGAATGCCGGCGGCGTGACGGTGTCGTACTTCGAGTGGATTCGTAACATCTCGCATATTCGCTTCGGACGCATGCAGCGCCGCCATGATGAAATGCGCGGCCATCAGGTGGCTTCGATGCTGGAGACCATCACCGGCACCAAGGTCGCCGGCCACCATCGCGACAGCCTCGCCCGCGGTGCTGATGAACTCGACCTGGTGCGATCGGGCCTCGATGACACCATGCGCACCGCCTATCAGGAAATCCGCGAAGCTTTCCTCGAAGGCGATGGGATCCAGGACCTGCGCACCGCCAGCTATGTGGTGGCCATCCGCAAGATTGCGCGCACCTATCTGGATGTCGGCGTGTATTGATGGCTGAATGAAATGTCTGTTACTGCTCCTGTTACTGCTGGTTATCAGCGTTCCGGTCGCAATCAATTTCATCCCCGCCGGAACCTCGGAAGGTCGTGCTAACTTCGAACGCATCATGCCGATGTTCAGAGCTATCCGAATCTGTATGCGGATATTTGTAGTTTCACCCTGGTTTCATATCGAGCCTATCGGACTGAGCGAAGCCGTATTCACCCGCAGTGCGCGGCTGTTGACGTTGAAACTGTTCGACGCGAAATAGATATTTAACATTAGAAATGCGTCTTATGTTATTTAATTTTCATACATTTAATCGTTTTTGTCGTGCCAGATGACGCTGCGCTCCCGCGGCCGTTGGCTATGGTAAACAGATGCCATCCCGATTGACCCGTGCCCAACTCGTGTTGCGTAACCCGCTGGGTTTCGTGGTCAGGGTTCTATCCGGGTTTCGCGCCAACCAGGGTTTCCTGCTGGCCGGCGCCGTCGCCTACTACACCTTGCTCTCGATCGTGCCTATGTTCGCGCTGATCCTGGTGGTGCTTTCACAGGTGAGCGAGACGGAGCAGCTGCTGGTCATTACCCGGGATTATCTGGCACTGGTTGCGCCCGGAGCCACGCGCGCGCTGATGACCCAGATAGAAGCCTTCGTCGATGACTGGAAGCTGGTCGGAGTGGTGGGACTGGTGGTGATGCTGTTTTTCAGCTCGCTTGCATTCACGGTTCTGGAGAATGCCATGTCGGTGATCTTCCGGCACCGCGTGTCCATCCGTCGCCGCCACTTCATGGTCTCGGCGATCCTGCCCTATTGCTACATCCTGCTGCTGGGTCTCGGCCTGCTGGTGGTCAGCGTGGTGAGTGGCGCGCTCGAGACGCTGGAGCAAAGCCACGTATCGGCGTTCGGCCTGCACTGGCTGCTGGAAGGTCACCTGACTTTTTTTATCTATGCGCTGGGGGTGCTCGGTGAAGTGCTGCTACTGACTTCCCTGTACCTGGTGATGCCGGTCGGCCGCCTCGAATGGCGTCATGCACTGGTGGGCGGCATCACGGCCGCCGTGCTCTGGGAGCTGACGCGGCGCCTGCTGGTCTGGTACTTCTCGACACTGTCATTCGTGAACGTCATCTACGGCACGCTGGCCACGGCAGTCGTGTTTCTGCTCAGCCTGGAAGCCGCCGCCATTATTCTGCTGCTCGGCGCCCAGGTGATTGCCAGCTATGAACGCCTCGATATCGACACTGCCGACACGGGTTTGCATACCTGATCAGACACGCTCTACCTTGACGCGAATAATCGCACGATCGGTTGTCTGCTCCACGATGAATCGCCAGCCCGACTCCACTACCGATTCGCCGACGCTCGGGATCCGCCGCAGCCGCGACTCGATGAATCCGCCCACGGTATGAAAGTCTGTCGCCGGAAGCTGGGTATCCAGCAGTTCATTGATTTCGGCTACCGACACCCGTGAATCCACCAGGTACACGTCTTCCGCGATCTGCCGGCTGGAGCGCCGGCGGCGCGGCTGTATTTCATCGAAGTCGTAGCCAACCTTGATTTCGCCGACCACCTCTTCGAGGATGTCTTCCATCCGAATCATGCCGATGGCCGAACCGAACTCATCCACCACGATCGCCATGTGATCCTCACGCTCGCGCAGCAGTGGCAATACTTCGTCGACGTTCTGGAGCGGCGATACGTACAGTGCGGGCTTGATCAGCTCTTCCAGCGGACGCTCTTCCGGCTCCCGGTCCATCAGGTCCCACACCGTCAGTGTCACCATGCCGACCACATTCGCGGTATTGATTTCATATACCGGCAGCCGGTTGTAACCGTGGCGGCGAACCAGAGCGACGGCAGCGCGGGTGTCGAGCCTTCGATCGATGGCGATAACTTCGGCGAGCGGCACCATGGCTTCGCCGACAGTCGTTTCGGCAAAGCGCGCAGCGCGCCGGATTCGCGCCTGATCAAATACATTCATATCCGCACCGCGGTCGGCCATCTCGACCACAGTGCGGATCTGCTGGCGGGTGATGAACAGGTTATGGGCGGTGCCACGTCCGCCGGCCATGCGGGCCGCGAGTCTGGCAACGAGCGAGAAGAACAGAATGATCGGGTACAGCAACAGTCTGAACCAGCGCAGCGGGTGAATCACTACCGGTGCCAGACGGTTTGCGTTCTGCTGGTAGATACTCTTCGGCACCACCTCGCCCAGCGTCAGCAGCAGCGGCGTGAACAGCAGGAAGGCGTACAGATCGCCGTACTCGCCAAACAGTCGAATCATCATCATGGTGCCCAGAGTGGTCAGCATCACCACGGAAATATTTGTACCCACCAGAGTGATGGTCAGCAGTACATCCGGACGTTCGAGCATCTGCAGCACCAGCCGAGCGCCCTTGTGCCCCTGATTGGCGCGCGCGTGGAGGCGGATCCTGTCAGCATTGACCAGCGCCATTTCGGAACCGGAAAAGAAACCCTCCAGCAACAGCAGCACCACAATGGCAATCAGTGTCAGTACGATGTCCATCGACTATTCCTCCCGCGTCTGGCTGCCGGTTGCGCTGCCGTCGCCGGCCGGCGCCTGTACTTCATCCGGATTCGCACTCACCGCTTCATGTTCGCGCCAGGGTTCGCCGCGCGCTACCCGCACCCGGGTAATCCGCTGACGCTCCACGCCCAGCACCGTCATCCAGAAATCCTCGACCCTCACTTCGTCGCCGGTCTGCGGCAGACGATCGAGATGCCGGAACAGTACGCCGCCGATGGTGGTCATGCGCGGGTCTTCGATGCGGAAGTTGGTGAGATTGTTGAAGTCGACGAGCTTCATTTCGCCCGGCACCTCGTAGACGTTTTCATCGCGCTCCTCGTACAGCGACTGGCCCTTCACCTCGCCGGACAGCGTCCCGAAAATGAAGGTGAGCACATCGCGCATGGTGATCAGTCCCTCGACACCACCGAATTCATTCAGCACCAGTGCCGCGCGTGCATTGGTGCTCTTGAAAAAGTCGAACATCTCGTCGACCTTCTTGGTCAGTGGCACGACCACCGGCGGCGACAGAATGTCGGACGACGCCAGAACCGACAGGTCGACCTTGTCCAGGACCAGGGGCAGGACTTTTTCGATGTGCAGAAAACCGACGATGTTGTCGTGCTGGCCATGGAATACCGGCACCCGGCTGTGCTTCAGGGTGCGAAATTGCGCGATGATATCGGGCACGCTCTGTTCGATATCGATAAAGTCGGTGCGGGTGCGCGGCGTCATGATGTGCACTACCTCGATGGCACCGGCTTCCAGCAGCTGATGGATCAGCGAGCGTTCCGTAGCATGCAGCTCGCCCTCCTTGGCGATCTGGTCGACGATGCCGAGGAACTCATCGTGCTGCAGAATATTTTCCGGCGCCCGCTCCGGCCCCACGATCCAGGTCGTAAGCTGGTCGGCGACTATCCGCACCGCCCAGCGCAGCGGTGTAATGAACTTCACCCACAGATTCAACGGCACTGCCACCAGCGAGGCGCTGACGCGTACCGGATTGGAGACAGCGATGGTCTTGGGGGTGATTTCGCCGAACAGCAGGAGCATTGGCACCATCACCAGCACACTGATGACGCCGGCGCGTTCCGCACCGTACAGCGAAACCAGGATGCCCGTGGCATTGGCGACCGCAGCGACGTTGACTACCTGGTTGCCGCACAGAATGGAGATGATCAGTCGGCGCGGCGAATCGAGCAGCGCATGCAGGGTTGCCGAATGCGGGTGATGCTCGCGTCGCAGCTGTTGAAGATCCATTCGCGAGAGTGAAAAAAGCGCAGTTTCGGAACCTGCAAAAAACGCCGAGCCGAACAACAGCACGACCTGCACTCCCAGTCTGGCCAGCATGTCGGGCTCGAGCAGCAGACCTGGATCGAAACGGAAAAAGTCGCCGGCCAATTGCAGGTACTGAAACAGGAGCTGTGGGAGTGATTCCAGCAACAGGTTAATCCTTTAATCGGGGCCTTCCACGGGACATTCGCAATATAGCCGGATTTCATCGTAGAGGCGCGCCGGCTCATGCTCGTAACGTCGCGAAAAATGGAATGGCACCAGTCGCGCGACACCCGCAGCGGTGGCAATTTCAGCGCAGGCACGCGTCGTAAGATGGCCGGTACGCCGGGCCTGTTCGACATCGGCCTCCGCAAAGGTCGATTCGCAAAACAGGATGTGCGCCTGCTGAGCCAGCTCGATCAGGCGCCGTCTGTTTGAATCAGTATCAGCAAAATCAGTGGCATATACCATATTCTTACCGCTAGTTGTAAGGATGATCTCGGCCCCGAGATCACCCGCAGTGGCAGTACCGCCATCCGGCAGACTCACCGGCGCGCCAGTCTCATTGCTCAACAGGTGCTGCTTCAGGCGATTCAACCAGGGTCCGGGTTCCAGGCCGCGTTGCGTGAGCCGGTCTTTGCGCACGTTGAGTTGGGCGACCGGTTCATAGCTGAATGCCAGCACCGGGGTATGCCGGTGATCGCGCACGACGTTTGCGGGCACCGGAGGGTCGCCTTGCACTGAGGGGACACTCATAACTTTAAATATGGTCTCGCGACGGTGGATTGGCAATGACAGCCGGGATGTCATTGCGAGGAGCACAGCGACGCGGCAATCTCTGGCGGTCGCGGACTCGTTACAAGATTGCCGCGCTGCGCTCGCAATGACGGTCGGTGCGGTGCGTCTGGAATAACCGCCAGTGTGGTGCCAGTCGATGCGTGCCCGGCCGTGACGTCATTGCGAGGATGTCTTGACCCGAAGGGTAAGGTACCCGCAATGAACCCCGAAGGGGTTCTATGGGCAAAGCGACACGGCAATCTCTGGCAGTCGCGGCCTCGTTACGAGATTGCCGTGCTGCGCTCGCAATGGCGGCCGGTGCGGTGCGCGCTATTTGGGTCCGATCGCGCTAGAATCTTTTTCCTTGTCCGCTCATGGAGGATACACATTCATGCATCAGCTACGACTGTACGCCCTGCCCCTGCTGACACTGTCGTTCGCTGCCCCGGTCACACTGTTCGCTGCATCGCCGGAAGCAGACGATGCCACGCTCTGGGAACGCACCGTGGAAGAATCCACCGAGGCCTGGGAAAAAACCAAAGATGGCACCTCGAAGGGCGCGGAATGGACCCGCGAAAAATCCGGCGAGGCCCTGGATGCGACACGCGAAGGCGCCGGTAAAGGCGCCGCCTGGACGCGCGACACTTCTGGCAAAGCCTGGGATGCAACCAGGGAAGGCGCCAGCAAGGGTGCGGCCTGGATGCGTGAAACAACCGGGGTGGAAAAAATCCAGCCTGAAACTGAAGAGTCTGAAGTAACACCGTAAAACAGATCCGGGCTGCCTGGTCCAGCCGGGCAGCCTAAGACAGTAATTCAAAAAAGCGTCACAAGGAGGTGACATGAACAACCCGACAGCGCATGCCGCGCATCTTCGCCATGCCCGCGTTTCGGAACCCGGACGCATCTATCTCATTACTTGCGTGACACAGCAACGCCAGCCGCTGTTCGGCGACTGGCATTGCGGCCGTCTGCTGGCACAGGTGCTGAATGAGGAGAACAAACGCGCCAGCACCCTGGCCTATGTCATCATGCCCGATCACCTGCACTGGCTGATCCAGCTGCAGGACAACGCGACGCTCGGCGGCCTGATGCGCTCTGTCAAAAGCGTCAGCAGCTGGCGGATCAATCGGCATCTGCAACGCCGCGGATCAATCTGGCAAACCGGCTATCAGGATCGTGCGCTATCTGAGGAAGACGATCTGGTGGCGACCGCGCGCCATGTGGTTGCTAAGCCGTTACGCGTCGGACTGGTAAAGCGCATCGGCGATTATCCGTTATGGGATGCCGCCTGGTTGTAAAAAGCTGTCGCGGGATTCCGCAGACCTACATCTCGCGCCGCGGCGGCTTGCCCGGCTCATCCGCGTCGCTGAGTTCATAGGCATCAGCCACATAGGCGGGTCCTTTCATGACGACTACGACAATGCAGCCGACCAGCAAAGGGAAACACAGCGTCCACAACGTCACTACACTGGCGATCGCAAAATAGGTGATCGTCTTCACGTGACGGGCAACTTCCAGCGCTTCGCCGGCCGGCGGCCACAAATGGCTGCCGACAACGACAAGCAACGGGATCATCGTGCCGCCGAGCAACAGCATCGGCAACTTGCGCAACAGTTTGCGCTCCAGGCCTGGAGCGGCACGTCGGGAATTGGGCAGTTTTTTCAGGTAGCGCATGAAGTATAGTGTTGACCAGATACAGGCAATCGACAAGGCAGGTACTAACCACCGTGGAACGCAGATTCGTTATTCTCGCCACCTTGCTGCTGGCTGTTTTTACGCTGGTGTTCTACCGCTATCAGTCCGGCCAGCCGCCTGATGCCGCGCAAATCGAACGCTGTAACGAACAGGTAAAGGAGATGCCGGAAAGCACTGCCGAAGAAATCAACCGGAGTCTTCACGCGTTTCATGAATGCCTGGAAAATTAGGCGATATCTAACTTTAACTTTTATACTTAACTAGTTGTTAATAAATGTTATTCTTTAATATCACTTCGACAGCGGGTGATCTTCAGGTAGCTGCTTCGACGCCCAGATGGCCAGCCGATGGCGCATCGTCTGCTGTGAGATTTGATCTTCCGGCAATGGCTGGATCAGCTTATCATGCACCAGCAGTCGATAGATGTATTCGAGCTTCTCGCTGGCCGAGTCGGTAGGCTCGAACTCGACCACGCCGCGCGCTTCCCCGTACTCGACCCCCATACGTATCGCTTCCCGAACCAGTTCGGCTTCATGTTTGAGTTTTTTCATGGTCGCTATCCTAGCGCGTTTCACCGATGACGGTAATACCTCACCCTCGTCGCTGTGCGACTCGCAATCACCAGCGCAAACCTAGGGCCAGATGCCACGCATCAAAGTCGCCTCGGCAACGCGTTCAATGGCGATAATCAGAGCCACAGTGCGAAAATCCAGCGGCCGCTCATGATTGGCCGCCGTTGCATCGCGCTCGCCCGCGACTTCATCGCCGACCACGAAACCCTGCCAGCGGCTGAATACGGCATCCACGGCCCGATACATCTTGCTCTGCAGTTTTGCATCGATTTCCTCGGCATCCCATTGCTCGTTGGCCTGGTTCTGCACCCACTCGTAGTAGCTGACAGTCACGCCGCCGGCATTCGCGAGAATGTCCGGCAATACATAAATGCCACGGCTGTTGAGGATGCTGTCGGCGGCCGGTGTGGTGGGATTATTGGCACCTTCCACGATCAGGCGCGCCTTGATCCTGCCGGCGTTGCCGGAATGAATCTGATTCCCGAGTGCGGCCGGCATCAGGATTTCGCAATCGAGTTCCAGTAACTCTTCGTTGGTGACAGTGAGCGTTTTGGGCGTACCGACCACGGTACCATGCTCAGCCTTGAATGCAGTCACCTCATCGAGATCCAGTCCATCTTCGCGGAACACGCCGCCCTGGCTGTCACTCACCGCGACAACCTTTGCACCCTGGCGACAAAAATCAGTGGCCGCCACCGCACCGACGTCGCCAAATCCCTGGATCACCACCCGCGCACCGCCCAGGTCCTGCTGATTCGGCAACAGCGCCTTCGAGAGAAAGCGCCGGGCCGCATACACGCACCCACGCCCGGTAGCCTCATGACGACCGAGTGACCCGCCCATACTGACCGGCTTGCCGGTGACCACCGACCGGTTATTTGCTCCGGAATGGAGAACGTCATAGGTATCGAAAATCCACGCCATAGTCTGTTCGCTGGTGTAGAGATCAGGCGCCGGGATGTCAGTGAACGGGCCGAACACATCAGCCATCTCTGCGGTAAAACGCCGCGTCAGGCGTCGCAACTCGCTTTCACTGAGTTGTTTGGTATTGCATACCACGCCGCCCTTGGCGCCGCCGAATGGAATGTTCACCAGCGCGCATTTCCAGGTCATCAGCTTGGCAAGCGAGACAACTTCCTCCAGCGTGACATCGGGATGGTAACGAATACCGCCCTTGCCGGGGCCGAAGACGCGGTTATGAAGCACCCGATGGCCCTGAAAACTCTGCACCGTCCCGTCGTCGAGTTCGACAGGAAAATTCACGGTGTAGATCCGCTTCGGCTGCTTGAGAAAAGCGACCAGGCCCTTCCGGAAGTCTTTTATATGAACCAGCGCGCGATTGAACTGCTGTTCGCTGATATAGACAGGATCGAAATTCTCCGCTTCCGGTACGCTATCGGTTTTGCTTGTTTTAAGCTTGTTTGTCACACCTGAAGTATAGCGCGAATGTCGATCAGGCTGTCAGCTTGAACGGGGTTTCCTGTAACAGGCCTTCTACCGGAACCGGGCGACCAACCGCATATCCCTGCGCGTAGTCGACGCCCACCTGCTTGAGAAGATCGATAACGGCAGCATCCTCGACACACTCGGCAATCGTTTCCATGCCCATCAGGCGTCCGATCTGGCTGATCGATTCGACCATAGCCAGATCGATGGGATTGATTACCATGTCGCGCACGAAACAGCCGTCCATCTTGAGAAAATTCACCGGCAGGTTTTTCAGATAGGCGAAAGAACTGAGACCACTGCCAAAATCATCAAGCGCAAACTGACAGCCGGTTCGGGTTATGGCACCAATGAACTCCATGGCATTACTCAGATTGGCGATAGCCGCTGTTTCTGTGATCTCGAAACACACATCGGCGGCCGGTAATCTGGAGTGCTTCAGTTCGGCAAGCACGAACGGCAGAAATTCATCGTCGCAGATAGACTGCGCCGACAGATTGATGCAGACGCAACAGTCGTGGTCGAAATCGGCACCGATTGCTTGAGAGAACTGGCGCAAGGTGTTGCTCACGACCCAGCGATCGATGCGCGGCATCAGGTTGTAACGTTCCGCTGCCGGAATGAATGCGCCAGGCAGGATCGGTGTACCTTCATCGCCCAGCATACGCAGGAGGATCTCGATGTGCAGCCGGCCATTCCCGTCGGTGAGGGGTTTGATCCGCTGGCCGTACAATGCGAAGCCGTCTCGTTCCAGGGCGCCGTTCAGCTTGTGCACCATCTGCATTTCCCCGGTGCGCCGTTCGATGTGCACATCATTCTGGTCATAGACATGCAGGCGATTGCGCCCGTTTTCCTTGGACACATAGCAGGCGGCATCGGCGGCACTCAGCAGATCGATGGGATTGCCGCTGCAGGGCGTCACCGGCGTCATACCGATGCTGGCTGTCGGGGAGTACGTTTTACCTTCCCAGGAAAAATGCTGCACTTCGATGGCATAACGGATACTTTCCACGACACCGATTGCGGTTTCCCTGCTGCAATCGCTGATCAACCAGGCGAACTCGTCGCCGCCAATCCTGCTGACCAGATCGACCTCGCGCAGACGCAGGGTCAGGATGCCGGCAATCTGTTTCAGCAATTCATCGCCGGCCGCATGACCGCAGGTGTCGTTTATCAGCTTGAACTGATCCATATCCATGAAACATAACCAGGATATCTTGTCAGGATAACGCCGCACTTCCGCCAGCTCGCGTTCCAGGCAGGCTTCCATCTCGCGGCGGTTGAACAGACCGGTCAGTTCATCGTGGCGCGCCTGATGCTCCAGCTGGTGCGCCAGATCACGCATGTCCGTAACGTCGCGGAACACTAGGATAGCGCCAGTGACTGCACCGTTCGGATCATGAATCGGCGCTGCGGTGTACTGGATTGCCAATCTGCTGTTGTTCGGCTGCACCAGCATTGCATCACCATCCGACCTGGCGACCTCTCCCCTGTTCAAGGCACCTGCCAACGGCGTGGGCTGTGGCAAACCTGGCGTTTCGTGCACGAGGTCGAGCACTTCATCATTGGGGCGTCCACGGATCTGCTTTAGCGTAAAGCCGGTCAGCTGTTCGGCCACCGTGTTCATTTGTTCTACCCGCCCCACATGATCGACCGTGATAACTGCGTCGCCAATGGAATGCAAAGTGATTTGCGCGCGCTCGCGCTCCTTCTGGAGACGTTGCTCGGTCACTGCAATGTGGCGGATCACGAACACAGCAATAGTGGCCGCCAGCAGGATCACCAGCCCGGCCAGCAGGCTCATCAGGTACAACGCCTGTGCGTAGGCACCGCGTGTATCGGCCACGGCGTCAGTAGCCATCTGTCCCTGGTAATTCAAAAAACTACTGAGCATTTCGGAAATAGTTTCCTGCCGAGGTATGGCGACACTGCGCAGTGCCTGCCACGCACCATCTGCCTGGCCAGAAAGTATCTGGTCGAGCAATTCAAGCTGGAATGGCGCATTCACCGAAACCCGGTCGAGAATCATCTGAAAGCGATGCTCCTCATCTGCAGTCAACGGCAGTGCTCTCAAACCATCACGCGCAGCGATGAACTGTGCGCCAGATGAGCGAAATACCTGCGCCTCTTCATCACGCGCAAAGGGATCCTCCATAATCAGCATTTTCTGCAGACTGACGGTGCGCTCGCGACTGGCGCGAAGCATCTCCGCAATCAGGGAGATCTTTTCCTTTTTCTCCAGCAATACACTATCGATGCGGCTGACATTGCTGTTGAGAATGGACAGACCGATCACCAGCAACAATGTCATCAACAGCATGACGGTGGTGAATGCCGCGATCAACAATGACCGCGAGTTTAACTGGAGCAGGGAAATGACATCCTCCCGGGCGGTGTATTTTCGATTTTGCCCCGGCAAATCACTCGCCAGTGCCAAAATGGCACAACATCTACTCAGGATACGACTAAAGACAATTTATGCAATCCGTATGACAGAAATAATTCAGATGATGCCGCGCCATGACGCGTGGCTGTCAGGCGACTTCATCCCCCGTGGGGGTGGGAAAATGTTCGCGCAGGTATTCGCCGAAGGACCGGCAGGCATCGACGCTGGTGAACATGCCGGAGAGCTTGCCACCCCTGGTCACTATCGCCGAACCGATATGCCGTTCCGCCATGGTGAGCAACACCGCATCCAGCGGCTCGTCGAGACTGACAATATAGGGATGATCCACATACATATCCCTGACCCGCAGATCACTGTCGCTGCTTTCGCGGTGCAATGCGACATGGATGTCGCGCTCCGCAAGCACACCCACCACCTCGTGTCCGACAGTGACAGGCAGATGCCGCACCTTGTGTTCTTCCATCAGCGCCAGCGCCTCTGCCAGCGGAGCATCACGCTCAATGGAATAGGGAAATGGCGTCATGACGGCGGCCAGATGCGGAATCTTGTGCATTGCTATGGTCCTTCGATCCTGTTGATAGCTGCCATTTTAGCAATGAATCGGGCACTGCTGGCAAACCGTAGCAAGATCCGTCGATATAGCACGCGCCGCGCAGGCGCAGCACCCGGGGTCGGCACACGCGGCTATCCTGTCTCCTTTTGCAGATCGCCTGTCCGGTTTTGCAGTTGCGCTGAATTACGCGTGTTGCGCATCAGCGGATGCGGCTCTACCCGCGACGCCGCTGCACGCTGCACCGCCTGCACCACCACTTCGTGGGCCGGCGACCTGCTGCACACCGGGTCCGCCGCGCATGCGTCTCCGCTCAGCAGCCAGGCCTGGCAGTGACAGCCGCCGAAGCAACCTGCGCGTTCCTCGCAGTCCGCGCACGGCGCCTGCATCCAGTCTTCGCCGCGAAACCGGTTGAATGCCGGCGACTCATGCCAGATCCAGTCGATACCGTGCTCGCGAACGTTCGGCAGTTCGAGTCCAGGCAGACTGGCCGCGGCGTGGCAGGGCAAGGCGCTGCCGTCCGGTGCGATACCGAGAAACACCCGACCCCAGCCATCCATGCACGGCTTGGGGCGATTTTCGAAATAATCCGGCACCACGAAATAAATTTTCATGCGCTCGCCGAGGCGACGACGGTAGTCCTGCACCAGCGCCTCGGCGTCTTCCAACTGTTCGCGGGTCGGCAACAGGTAGTCCCGATTCAGCAGCGCCCATCCGTAGTACTGGGTGTTGGCGAGTTCCAGGTAATCGGCTTCCAGCGCCGCGGCCATGTCCAGGATTTCACGCGTGCGATCGAGATTGTGGCGGTGCATCACGACGTTGAGCACCATCGGATAGTCATACGCTTTCACCAGTCGCGCGACGCGCTGCTTGTGGCGGAAACTGTCGCTGCCGGCGAGGCGATTGTTGAGTTCGGCGGCGTCGGCCTGAAAGCTGATCTGGATGTGATCGAGCCCGGCGTCCCTGAGCGCTGCGATACGCGCCTCGTCCATGCCCATGCCCGAGGTCAGCAGATTGGTGTAATAGCCCAGACGCCTTGCCTCGGCGACGATCACCTCGAGATCCCGGCGCAGCAGCGGTTCGCCGCCGGACAGGCCCAGCTGCGCGGCACCGAGCGCGCGCGCCTCGCCCAGCACCCGCAGCCAGTCGTCGGTGGAAAGTTCCTGTGTGCGCTTGCCCAGCTGCAGCGGATTGGAACAATAGGGACACTGCAGCGGACAGCTGTAGGTAAGTTCAGCCAACAACCAGAGCGGGCGCTGAATGTCGTGAGTCGAAATCAGCGCACCCTCACGTAGAGAGTGATTTCAAAGCCGTAGCGGAGATTGCGGAATTCAGGTGTTGACCATTTTTTCATGCTCGTCTCATCCTTGTTTGACGTAATTCGTGGCGGACGGTCAGCGACGCCGCAGCCAGCCATCCTGCAGCGCCGCAGCGATCAGCGCGCAGACATCGTTTTCAAGTTCGCTGTCCGCATACCGGCTTTGCAGGTCGGCAACAACAGCGTGCAGCGGCGTACGCCCGTCGCAGCACCGCAGCGTTTCCGCAGCGCTGTCGTTCAGTGCCACCATGCCTTCCGGGTACAGAATCACCCAGCCCTGGCGGGTCTCTTCCCACTGCATGCGGTGACCCGGGGCAATGGCGTAGCAGGCCTGCATGTCCACCGCACTCACGGCACCTGCGCCTCGTTGAAGTAAGGCGGCATGTCCAGCACGTAGGCCAGATACATGGCATCCAGCATGGACCACAGCACGTCGAGCTTGAACTGCAGGATCTGCAGCGCCCGTTCCTGCCGTTCGGGAGTGTTGAACCACTCCAGCGTCACCGCCAGACCCTGCTCAGCCTCGCGACCGGCCTGGCTGGCGCGGCGGCGGAAGTAATCGAGCCCGGCGGACTCGATCCATGGATAATCGCGCGGCCAGTTTTCCAGGCGCTGGCGATGAATGGCGGGCGCGAACAGTTCGGTGAGCGAAGCGCAGATGCCTTCGTGCCATTCAGAATCGCGCACGAAATGGCTGTAGGCATCCACGGCGAAGCGCACCCCCGGCAGTACGCGTCGCTGCGCCCGGAGTTCTTCGCGCCCCAGGCCACAGGCCTCGCCCAGCCGCAGCCAGGCTTCGATGCCACCACCGTCATCGCCGCTTCCGTCCTGATCGAGAATCCGCTGGATCCATACCCGGCGCGTGTCCCGGTCGGGGCAGTTGGCCAGCAGTGCCGCGTCCTTGCGCGGAATGCTGATCTGGTAGTAAAAGCGGTTGGCGACCCAGTTGCGAATCTGCTCGGCATCGAGGTCACCGCTAGCCATCAGCCGGTGGAACGGATGGTGAATGTGGTAGCGGCGGCGGCCGAGGTCGTGCAACCGCGCTTCGAAATGTTGCTGGCTGTCGGCTTCGGTAACAGGATGCATGGTCGCCATCAGAGCCGCATCTCCATGCCATCATGCGACACCTCGATACCGGCCGCCGTCAATGCAGCGCGCTCCGCGGAGTCTTCGTCCAGAATTGGATTGGTGTTGTTGATATGAATAAGCACCTTGCGCTGGCGTTCGAAGGGTCGCAGCGCATCGAGCATGCCACCGGGACCGGACTGCGCAAGATGCCCCATGGCTTGGGCGCGGCGCGTGCCAACGCCACAGCCTTGCATTTCATCGTCTGTCCAGCAGGTGCCGTCCACCAGCAACAGGTCGGCGTCGCGCATCGGCGCTTCCAGGTGCGCATCCAATCGGGCCAGGCCGGGGGCATAGAACAGGCTGCGGCCAGTCTGCGCGTCGCGCACCGACAGACCGATGTTGTCGCCCGGATGCGGGTCCGTCCGGTGCGGCGAATATGGCGCCGCCTTGCTGCTCAGGGGATGCGCGACAAAGCTCAGTCCCGCCACTCCGTCGATCTCGAAGCCGCTACCGTCGAGCGGGATTTCGTGCCATTCGACGCCGCAGTAATGTTCCAGCATGCGCAGCACCGGAAAGCCGCTGGTCAGGTCCGCATACACACTGCGCGAACACCAGACCTGCAACGGCGCGGTGTGCTCGCGCAACATCAGCAGCCCGGTGGTGTGATCGATCTGGCTGTCGATCAGCAGCACCGCGCGCATCGCTGTATCACGCTTCGCCGCGCCCGGCTGCAGCGCCGGAAACTCCATGAACTGCTGACGGATGTCGGGCGAGGCATTCACCAGCAGCCAGTCGCTGCCGTTGCCGCTCAGTGCGATCGACGACTGGCTGCGTGGCAGCGCATTGAGGCGCCCCGTGCGCACGCCGGCACAGTTGTCACAGTTACAGTTCCATTGCGGGAAACCACCACCCGCGCCGGAGCCCAGCACTTTGATTGTCATCACCTGTTTGTCCCGCTCGAGTTTCCTGCGCCGGCACTCCAGCAAGCGAAGCAAACTTCCTGCCATACGAGCAGGCAGCAGCAACAACAGGCTCGGGCGCTACCGCCAGGATGACAAACCGTCCGCATTGGTTTCCATGCACCGTGAAGCGGTGGATATGCCCCACCGGTACGGCAACAAGTTACATGCCGGAAGACGGGTAATGCGGGACAGGCTCTAGAAGGTGTGGGGCCGGATATCGGCAGTATGCGAAACGCCCGCCTGCTGATCCTCGCCCGGATCGTGGAACTGATTGCGAATGCGTTCGAACTCGTGCTCGCAGTTGAGAAACGCCTGCACGACGTCCGGATCAAAGCAGGTTCCCGCCTGCCCGATGATGATGGCGCGCGACTTTTCATGCGAGAAATTCTCTTTGTAACAGCGCGCGGATGTCAGGGTGTCATAGACGTCAGCCAATGCGAGAATCCTCGCGACCAATGGAATCTGTTCACCGGCGAGGCCGTGCGGATAGCCGCTGCCGTCCCATTTCTCGTGGTGATATTCCGCGAGATCGATGCCAGTGCGGATCAGCGCGTTGCCGGGATACTGATGGTCTATGGCGCGCAGGATTTCGCTACCGATCCGCGAGTGGGTTTTCATGACCTCCCATTCGCCTTCGCTGAGTGGTTCTGACTTGAGCAGTACGCTGTCGGGTATGCTGACTTTCCCGATGTCGTGCAGAGGGCTGGCGGCGTAAATGTTGTCTTCAAATGTTTTTGTGATGATGGAACGATACTTTGGCAGACGCGCCAGTTCCGGCGCCAGCAGCCGGCAATATTCAGGCATCCGTGTCAGATGCTCACCGATGCTCCGGTCTTTCAATTCCGCCAGTCTCGACAGCGCAAAGACGGCTGCGAACCGTGCAGCGGACGTCTGCTCAAACTGCTGCTGTACCTTTGCTTCCAGCTTGAGATTATGTTGCGTCATGGCATCGCGGTGAATCTGCTGTAAATCGTACAGGCGTTTTTTATTCAGACTGGCGCGTACCCGCGAGTGCAGCAGGACTGCATTGAACGGCTTCGCGATGTAATCCTCGGCACCCTGCTCTATACAGCGAACCGCATCGTCGGTTCCGTCAAAAGCAGTAATAATGATCACAGGTGTGTGACAGAGCTGCGCATCGCTCTTGATTTCCTTGAGTGCCTGGTGACCATCCATGACCGGCATCATGATGTCCAGCAGGACCAGGTCGATTGGCGTACTGCGCAACATGTTCAGCGCTTCGAGTCCGTTGACGGCCTGCACGACCTGATGCCCGGCATACTCCAGCCGTTGAACCAGCAGTTCGCGATTGAGATCGTTATCATCCACCACCAGGATAGTGGCTGTTGCGGCTGCTTCAGCCGATGAGACTGGCTTCCTTGATTCAGTGTCCATTTTCCGCCCTGCTTCCAAAGGGTTACTGCAAACGCTCAAAGTATCGGCTGGTCGCCCATGGCCTTGACGCGGGAGGAAATAATCGCAGTTACGGCAACAGGTGCTGACGCAGGATGATCAACAGGTCTGCCACATCGATAATGTTGTCGCCATTCATGTCGCCGTGCGCCAACTGCAGGGGCCCCGCCGCGACAACACCCATGGCAATCCGCGTCGCCACCACATAATCACCGAGGTTCACCTGACCATCGATATTGTTCAGCGGTGCCAGATCGGCATCCGCCAGGTGCGGCCAGCTGGCCGGGTCCATGGGATCCGAACCGTTGGCGACTTCCAGTCCGTCCGCCAGTTGATCGCCATCGCTGTCGACCAGGATCGGACTGGTCCCGAAATTCAGCTCCCCATCTGCGAAACCGTCGCCGTTGGCATCCACGCCGCCGGGCACTGCTGTGACTGGAATCAGGCCATCAAGACCATCCACCAGTCCATCGCCATCACTGTCGACCCGCAACGGATCTGAACCCGCAGTGGCTTCATCCGCATCGGAGAGACCGTCATTATCGTCATCGGGATCGGCATTGTTACCGATGCCATCAGCGTCGCTGTCGAGCCACTCGTTCGCATCGAGCGGGAAAGCGTCGGCAGTGTCGGGCACGCCATCGTTGTCTGCGTCGGAATCAACCACGTCGGGAAAACCATCCGCGTCGGTATCCAGACAATCGCCGCCGCAGATCGCACTATCTTCGGCACCTTCACAGAGCGCATCACCGCAGCACGCCTGCACCCGCGGCATCATGCGGCAGAAGCGTTCGGTGGCGGTATCGATACAACGGGAATCGCCCGCGTCCACACCACAACCGATCGGACCACGCACCGAGCCGTCGTCAAAACCACAACAAAACTTGCCGCCACCGGTTTGCTGGCCGGCGCAATCCGCAGCGCAGGTCACGCAGTTCTCGCCGTCGCCCGCCTCGCACAGGCCGTTACCGCAACTCGCGCCGCTGACCTGCCCGCAATCGGCAGCGCAGCTCACGCAGTCTTCCCCGGCGTCACAAATGCCATCGTTATTGCAGTCGGCCGGGTCGAAAGTCGCCTGGAACTGCCGCATCATCTCGTGGTCCTCGTGATCGAGAATGTGGCAGTGATAAGCGAACTTCCCGGGATAGTCCTCGAACTGCATGATCACCCGCACCTTGCTGTTGCCAGGCACTTTCACGGTATCTTTCCAGGTATTGATTTCCCACGGCTCCAGCGCAATCGGTTGCCCGGCAGTCAGATCCGTCTTGTCGAGCACCTGGAACATCACCAGGTGCACATGCATCGGGTGCATTATGGCGCTGGCATTTTCGAACTCCCAGATCTCGGTGCTGCCGAGCACCGGATATTCGGTGATGTCATCCCAGTGTTCACCAATGACATTGCCTGCAGCATCCAGCGACTGGACCAGCCATTCACCGCCAGCGCAGGGCTCGGGGACCCGTTCGAGCCGGAATCGCCGGGTGCCGGCGGCGGAGTTTTCGGGGATCGGTTCAACCGGACGTAACAGCGTGGGCAAAGCTCCGCTGAAGCCGCTCTCTCCGGCGACAATAAACTTCATGACATTGGGCAACGCTGGCAAGGCGCCATCGTCATTGCGCAGGAGAATTTCGGTACCGGGTGCAAAGGCCGAGAAATCGACCACCACATCAAAGCGCTCCGCCGGCGTCATGGATAATGCAGCCAGCGGCAACGGCGCATCGATCAGCCCGCCATCGGTTCCGATCAGATTGAACGGAATCACCTGTGCCGGATCGGCCTGATTTTCAAGGCGCAATGCATAGCTGCGTGCCTGCGAGCCGTTCAGCAAACGAAACCGGTACTTGCCCTGCTTGACGTTCAGATAAGGCCAGACCTTGCCATTGACCAGCACTCTGTCGCCGAAAAAGCCATCCTCGAGAGAGGCTGGATAAAACAGCGAACCGTCAGCATTGAACTCACGATCCTGAATGGCCAGGGGGATTTCAAACTCGCCGTCCGGAAGGCCCAGACTGTTCTCATGGTCGTCACGCAGCAGATAGTAGGCTGCCAGACCCATGTAGACATTCAGCCGGGTAATGCCGAGCGCGTGATCGTGGTACCAGAGCGTTGCCGCCTCCTGGTTGTTAGGGTATTCGTAGACATCGAACTCACCGGGCATGAAGTCATATTCGGGCTGACCGTCAAACCGCGACGGAACATGGCCGCCGTGCAGATGCGTTACGGTGCGCGAGGAATCCGACCAGTAATTGGGGCCATGCGGACAGGTATCGACGGCCAGCTCATGTCCCCCGACAGGCAGGTTGTTTATGTATTTCACTTCGATCGGCTGACCGCTGACAGCCTCGATAGTCGGACCGGGATAGGTGCCGTTGTAAGTCCAGACGGTAGTCGCCGGCAGATCGCGGTGCAGTTGTTGCTGCACTTCGCTCATAGTGATTTCATAGCGCGGCACACCGTCGGGCCGGACGCCGACTGGAGCCACCGGCGCGGGAATCGGCAACGCATCCACGAACGGTTCCAGCCCGCAATTGACGCTCGGGTCTGAACAGGCACTGGTGCCACCCTGGAAGCTCCCGCCGCCGCTCTCGCAGACATCGCGTGCCAGGCTGTCCGAACAACTGTTGTCGGTGTTGCAGCAGGCGCCAATTGGTTGAGGACAGGGATTGGGACTGCAGGTACTGCTACCGGGATCGGATATACCGCCCGCTGCGGTGCAACTGGCTGCGCCAGTAATCGAACAGCCTCCGTCGGCAAAGCAACAGCTGAAGACCTCGCCGGTGGCCGTGAAATCAATCGTCAGCACCGGCGGCAGGGTGCCCTCCCGACTGTTCAGACGCCGGGCCGTCGAGGTCTGACTCTCATCGCCAATCATGATCCAGCCAAAGTTCGCAGCCGGATTTTCCAGCCAGTTTTGAAGATCTACCAGCATCCCGGGATTACCGGCACTGCTCCAGATGGCGGCCGCATTATTGGCGCTGCTGATCGAAGCCGTAGCGCTGGCAATACCGAAGTCGCCACCGGTGGCGGTCCAGGCAATCTGGTTATGCAACGCCGAAAGCCAGGTGGCGTCGCCGTCATTGGCCGGTGCGCCCTGCCCGCCCTGGCGCACGGAATCGCAGTTGACTGTCCCTTCACCCCAGGCGCGTGTCAGCGGATGCAGGCTCATGAGCGAAGCGGCTCCAGCCTGGGTACGGGTGATCGTCAGCGTCAGCGTTGCACTGTCGATGCTGGAACCCGCCGGAACACTGCCGGCGACGTCGAACTGCAGGAGCGCGCGCCGGGCAAAACCGTCTGCGGTAAGACCGGAAAACACGTTGGGTCCGGCGCCGCAGCTATTGGTCTCGAACCCGGCACCGCCATAGACAGTGTTGTCTTTCGATGGGCTGATGGTGATGGTGGCAGCCGATGCGGCAAGCGACGCGATACACAGCAGGCCGGCCAGAAGCCCGGGCAACAGGCGCAGACCGCGCCGGATCGAATGCACTGCATTTACAGGCATAATAGCGCCCATCCCTGAAAACGTTGATTCAATGCAGACCTTCTCCAGGTCCGGGTAACCGGTATTCGATCGTCAATGCAGGACGCAGCGCAGCATTTCCCGCTTCACGACTGTCGAATCGCTTGACCGATTGTGGCAACAGTTCATCCCCCACCAGCATCCACCCGTGGTTACGCTGTGGAGCATGCAACCAGCGGGTTACGTCAGCGACCAGTTGCGGAGTACTCTGCCAGGTGTAGAAACCAGTGCCTTCGACAGTTGCCGTGGCGCTGGCACTGCTCACGAAATGCCCGCCCTGCAGGGTCCAGAACCGGTCGGGATAGCTGCTGTGGATCCAGGTGACATCGCCGGCTTCCGCTGGCGCGCCACCGCCACCGGCACTGAAAGAGCGGCCCTCGTCCCAGTCTTCCAGCACCGCGTGCAACGCCACCTCTACCGCCGCCGCGTTACTTGGCGACAGGTCCAGACTCGGAAATACCCGAAGAATGATGGCGCGTGGCGGAAGTGCCGCGGCAACGTCGAAGTACACCAGGGCGCGGCGTATGCCATCGGTGGACTGGCCGGTGCGACCTGCAAACAGTGCCGGACCGGCGCCATTGGCTCGCTCACCGAGTGCGTTCTCGATCAGCGTCGCATCGCGGCTGGCGGGAATGGTCAGGGTGTCGGCAAAGATCGCTGGTGCAGTCCCGAACATCAGGGCCGCGCAGACGGTTATTGCGGTTGTTATTATTCTCACCGCTGACTCCTCTGAACGCTTTTACGTTCTTATTATTTGCTACGCTACCCGAACAACCCCCGGGTTTCTTTGATCCAGAACAAGATTTCCATGCTTATTGCTGCTCCAGCACCCGTTGTATTTCAGCAGCGAATACGGCTGGCGCCTGGGCACCAATAATCAGATTGCCATGCAGTTCGCCGCGCACTTGCTTACCGATCACGAAAGTCGGCGTGCCAGTGATCCGCAGTTGGTTCGCTGCGGCGGCATCGGCATCGATACGGGCCAGGTGGCGTTCGCCATCCAGGCACTGTGCAAAGATATCCTGATCAAGACCGAGTTCCGCCGCATAGGCCTTCAACTGTTCAATGTCGAGGCTGGCACTGTTGCGAAACAGGCTGTCACGCATCGGCCAGAAGTGTTCCTGATCGCCTGCGCACAGCGCCGCCTGCGCCGCCTTGCGGGCTTCCTTATGAAATCCCAACGGAAGATCTCTCACCTGCCAGCTCACTTTGCCGGTATCGATGTAGTCGCGCTTGAGCAGGGGAAAAGTCGACTGCACAAACCGGCGGCAGTACGGACATTGATAATCGGTGTATTCGATTACCGTGACCGCAGCGGTGTCCGCGCCCAGCCTGTACCGATCGCTTTCGATTTTGACAGTCGCCGTCCGAGGTGCCGCGGGACGTCCGGCCACCGGCTGTGCACCAGCCCGTTCCCCCATTTTTTCCAGCAGTTGCCTGATGGCTTTCAGCTCCTGAAGAATCGCATCGCCCTGCTCCTGGCTGAGCGCAGTCGCAGAACCGGACTCAACGCGCGCATCCGCCAGCACCGGCGCCGTTCCGATCAACAGCATGGCCTGCATAACCACAAACAGGACCTGTTTCAGGCTAGCCACCGCTACCGACCCGCGCACGCTGAAAGCGCGCCTTGAAACGTTCCAGCAACGAAGGAATTTTTTCTTCACCCAGGGGTTCCGCTTCATTCTCCGCAGTCTTGTCCCTGGTGAACGCGGTGATCATGCGGCTCCAGTGGATGACGTGCTTTTCGGCCATGGCAGGTGGCGCCAGCGGATCGGCGCCCAGAGTTCCAACCAACGTATCCACATATTCATCGCGCTGGATTTTCAGCAAGCGGGCATTGGCCAGCTCCAGACGCTCCGCGATACCAAGGCGCTCGGCTTCATCGGCGAAGTGCACATCGTCCATGAACGTCTGGAGGTTGCTGACATGACGCTTCCACAGTTCGATGTCGCGCAACTGTTTGACCTTGAGGCGCTCCTGATACCAGTCGGACTGCAGCAGGTAATCGCGCGTGAACATGGCGCGGATGTCCGGATCGAGCACATCCCGGCCCTGATAGAAACCAGTCGCCATGATATGCAGCAACGCCTGTAATGGCGGACAGGCATCCTCGATACTGCCGTCGTCGAGATACCGTTGCGCCACCCATTGCTGGGCTTCCACGATGTTGTTAATGCCGTCGACAAACACCTCCAGCCCCTGGGTCTCGGGCTTCAGGATCTCCTCGGTGAACACCGCCTGCGGATTATCGAAAATCTTGCCGATGAAGCCGTGCACGAAGTGCTCGGTGATTCGATAGCCGAGGCGGCTGGCGTAGACCATCTTTCCGGCGTGCTGAAAGTCCTCCAGCGGCTCCATGTAGCCATGCTCTATCAGGTAACTGGCATCGCGCTGTTCAGGCTCGATACGCGCCCAGATTTCCGGCACCAGCAGGCTGATATCGTGATCGACCCGCACATGCGGCCCGACATAGCCGGCGGAACTCGAAAAGCCCTGGTAACCGGTAAGAATGAACGAGACCAGTGCGTTATTCAGATCGGCGGTTGCGCGCAGCGCATTGAATGGACCCTTGGTAAGCGCACCCTCGCTGCCGGCACCGGTAGTGGAAGGCGACTTGCCGGTCAGGCTGCAGATGAACTCCATGAACAGTTCCGGCAACTCCTGATAGTGGATGGGATTGTAAACGGCGAGCGGACGCACGCCCGGCTCGGGCGGATTGTTGCGACGACCGGCCAGCACCGCATCGACCGGATGACAGACTGTGTTGTGCATATCGAGCTTGCGATACAGGCGCGTACTCATGTTCGCGGTATATTTGCGCACCGGATTCATCAGGTCGGGACGCGTCTGCAGATAGCGCGGGTTTTTCGATGGCTTGCCATCGACCATGCGCGGATGCGCCGACGACACCACAAAGCCATTGCCATCCTGGTGACGGGACCGAAGGAGTTCCTGCATGGGCTGGGTAAAACAACAGAAGGTATGCACGTCGCCAACCAGACCGCTCAGCCGCTCGCCGTTCAACGGTTCATAATTGGCGAAGAAGTTGCCGGGCTGCGACATATCCAGCTCGGTCTGTTTGTCGAAGCCTGGATGGATGGCGTCATCAGGACGCTGGAACAGCCGGTACTCACAGTTCTTTGTAAGCTTCACGCTGTGGCGCCCGTCATGGGCAGGTCCGCAACTGGCGATACATTCCGGAGGCACTACCACAGACACGGTAATGTCATCCTCCATCTGTACTTTTTCAGTGGCCATGAAATCCTGGCGCAGCTTGAAGGTGCGCCACTTGCCGTCTCGATCGAATCCCACACGCAGGTAAGAGGCGACAATGTTACGGCCATCGAGCTTCAGTTCATGTGCGGGCGCACCGTCGATCTCGTCGACCGACAGGTGGTGGCGCCAGTTGTTGCCCCACTCGGTGCGGTAGAAACGCTTGATCAGGAACACCAGTGCCAGGATGCGCGGCGGAATCGATGCCAGCCACTCGTTATATTCATCCGTATAGGTGCTGGTCGGAGTCAGCAGCTTGATGACAGAACCGAGACTGCGTTCCGGATTCAGCGGTTTGCGGCTGGGATCGCGATCATCGTCTTCATGTCCCGGTTTGAAGCGCTGGTGATAATCCTTGTCCAGGATCGCCTGCACGTGATCCAGGTCCCGGTGCAGATCATCGACGAACAGTGGCCGGTAAATCACGGCATCGATAAGTGATTTGGAAATTTCGGATTTTCCACCGCCCGATACAGTAGACGGTTTGTGGCAGAAGGTGCCCTCGGAGTTGGTGCCGACCAGCCGCCATGAAGGCGCGCCCGGATGCTTTTCCATTTCGATCTTGTAGCCGCTCGGCTGCATGTAGATATTGCCGGGCTGCAGCCGTATCGTCTGCGGTTCGCCCTGGCTCTCCCAGCTGATGGTCTGGGCGTTGAGATCCATGCGTACTTTCTGCGGCACGTAAATGATCTGGGGATAGTTGCGATCGATGGCATAACCCTGCGGCTGCACATCCATGACGTCGCCATAGCGAGCGACCATATCCTCGAAAGAATAACCGGGTTTCTGGGTACGGCTGTCGACACCGAACTCCTCTCCGTGATTGCGACGCGGGAAAGCCAGGGCGCCGCCGGCGTGTTCTTCCTCTGCCAGCCCGAACAGATTGGCGGAAAATCCGATCTGGGTTTTGACTTCCTTCTTGCAGTAGCCGAAGTAGTTGTCGGCCAGCAGTGTCACGATCACGCCCGACTCATCGCGCGCCGTCAGCTTGAACGCCTGTCCGTCATTGTAGAGCTCATCCGGTTGTTTCCAGCACATGCCGTCGCGGCGCTGCTGATCGGTGGCATGGTCCCAGTGCGGCAGTCCCAGTTCCTGCCGGGTCAGTCCAACCAGGTGCGGCGCGAGGATTGCGCAACCGGTATGCCCGGTCCAGTGTTCGACGTCCAGGCCGGCGTCGCATTCGGCCAGATAAGGGTTGCCGGCATTGCCGAATATGCTTTCCACGAAGTCCAGGTTACTGACCAGATTGCCGGGCGCGAAAAAGCGAATCTCCATGCTTTTTTCCGGTTCGCGGTCCGGCACTTCGGGACATACCACCGGCCGCAACAGGAGCGAGGTAAACATGCGGGCCGGTTCCGGAAGATCGGCGGTGAAAGGGATCGTCAACAGATCGCGCGGCGGATTCAACGCATGGTTGAGCAACAGTGCGAAAGTACGCTTTGGTACTGCCTTCTTGTCACCCGGGATCGGCAGTCCGCCTTCGGCGATATGAAAAGAACCCTGGGTAGTGCGGCGATCGCTGGCCGGATTATGCAGTACACCCTGCTTGACCCGATAACTCGAAACAATATCGGAATGGAATTCATCCTTGCCCATCGGCAGCGACAGTTCGCGCGCGACGCCGTGTCGATCCAGGATGAAACTCTGGGTCGGCAAGACCGGAAAGTCTTCAAGATCCAGATCATCAAGATAGCGGCTCAGAAAATTCTGAATCCGCTGGTCTACCCAGCAATGGTAGTCGGACAGCAGGCGGTTCTTTTCGCGATAGCTCTTCAACAGGTCACGGGAAATCCCGAAGAACCGTTCCACTTCTTCCGGAACGATGGTGGGTTGTCCTGATGACGCCAGCTTGAGGTTGATGTACAGATGAAGCTTCTGGCGTTCGTCTTCGGGACTCTCGAGGGTCTTATCCAACCCAAGGGCTTGCGCAAAATCCATGCATCACTCCTGCTCGATTCTGTTTTTTATAATGCGGCGCCTGCGACCACGCGGGGCCATCTTAACGAATCTCTGGAGTGAAAGCAGAACAACACAGTCCTGAATCTAATGTGAAAAATCAGGTTCAGTTATTAAGTACTTGTTATTTTATTATTTTGTTGCACTTTCCGAAGCTGATGACTGCCGGGTTTCGGGGTCATCCCCGCCCCGCTCCATGGCGGCAATCCGGGTTTTTTCGGGAAGAGCGGGAGTCGCCAGGCGCAACGAATCACCGGCCTTGATCAGGTGTTTGCTACTGAAATTATTCAGCGCCATCAGGTCACGCACACTCTGCTTGTGTCGCTGTGCAATCCCTGACAGCGTGTCACCAGTCCGGACCGTATAATAATAATCAGGCACCTGTTTCGCGAAGCGCTCAACACCGTTCAGCACCCGCTTCACGGTCGCACTTGAGGTCGTAGCCGGCAGGCGTAACGGATAGTCTTGCGGCACATACTTGCTGCCCTCCCACACCGCTTCCTGGAGTGCCGGGTTCAATGACCTGAGGCTTTTCGCATCCACTTCCAGGTGATCGATCAACTCGCTGATCGCGGTATAAGCCGGCAACCTGACGATCCAGTAATCATCCGGGACATCGCGTTCGAGCGCCCCGAAATATTTTTCGGAATTGCTGACCACATCGTGCGCAGCAATGAACGCCGCATAGAAATTGCGTGAAGCGAAACCGAAACGCGGCCCCTGGTACTGCTGAACGATGTCGCCCAGATCGGTGCTGCCAAGTTCGCGCACGGCGCGACGCACGCCTGACAATCCGTGGTTGTAGGCGGTAATCGCGAGCGGCCAGCTGCCAAGTTTCGAATGATAGCGCTGCAGCAGACGGGCGGCCGCCTGCGTTGATGCCAATGGATCAAGACGTTCATCGACCACATGATCGACGCGCATGTAATGCCGCCCGGTAAAGCGCGTGAACTGCCACAGGCCGGCGGCGCCGGCATGCGAATAGACACGGGGGTTATAGGACGATTCGACGTGCGGTAGTACGGCCAGGGCTTCCGGCAAACCGGCATCGCGCAAGGTCCGGGTAATATGCTGTTCCCAGGCGCCGGCGCGGACTATGCCCTCTCGCAGCCGATCTGCCTGTCCACGCTGAAAACGCAGGTTATCCGCAGCGGTATTCAACGTCGCCACTTCGACATCGTTTCCCCACAGCGCCAGCACCTTCTGTTCGTCTTGATCAAGGTCCTCGCGTTTGCCACTGGCCAGCGACTGCAATGCGTTGCGGTAACGCTCTACTGCAACTTCGATCTGCTGTTCCTGGAGCGCCGGACTGTCATACCAGTTGAATCGCAGTGTCTCGTAGACCTTGCCGAGATCCCGGTTGTCATGCACGTAGCCTGCGAGCGAATCGATTTCGCTGTACACACCGGTCCAGAATGCGATTGCCGGCTGCAATGCTTCAGGTCTGGCGAACCCATCCTGGTCGACACTTTTAACGGGCGAAGCAAACAGCGCCAGCAGTGCGGCAAGCGATATGGTCAGTCGTGGCATGCGAGTGTTACGCATCTGCTGTGCTCTCCTCCTCTGCTTATTATTCTGGCCACTGTGCTGAAGCCGGTATCCGTTAGTGTAGGGTGTCATCTCTAAACCTGCCACAGCATAAACTGCTTGCAAATCCTGATTTTTATTTTTTTCAAGGCATTGCAACATGTTGCTGATACATAATAAGGTAACGCGCCTACACGCTGCCGTTGGTATCCTCCTGCTGGAGGCCCTCAATTGATAGTTGTTACACCGATTACAGTCACGGAGGCTGTCCACAGATGACGACATTCCTGATAATTCTTGCAATTGCAGTCGCGGTAGTGGTCTATGGTATTGCGCTCTACAACAACCTGGTGAATCAGCGCAATCGCGTGAAGAACGGATTCGCCCAGATCGACGTACAACTCACCCGCCGACATGACCTGATCCCTAATCTCGTGGAATCGGTAAAAGGCTATATGAAGCACGAACGCGCGACGCTTGAAGAAGTGATCCAGGCACGTAACGGTGCAGTCAGCGGATTGAAAAATGCCGCAGCGGATCCCGTCGACCCGCAGGCTATACGCGAACTGGGTGCGGCCGAGGGCGCGCTGAACGGTGCGCTTGGCCGGCTGTTCGCACTCGCAGAGGCTTACCCCGATCTCAAGGCAAATCAGAACATGATGCAGTTCCAGGAAGAACTGTCGAGCACTGAAAACAAAGTGGCATTCGCGCGCCAGGCTTTCAATGATGCGGTCATGAATTACAACAATGCGCGGGAAAACTTTCCCGGTTCTATCGTCGCCAATACCTTCAACTTCGGACCCGCAGAGTTTCTCGAGATCGAAGCGCCGGAGAAACGCGAAGTCCCCGCCGTTTCATTCTGACGCATGGATTTCTTCACGCAGCAGGATCGTGCTCGCCGCCAGACGCGCACGCTGGTGGTGCTGTTCATCGCCGCGGTCCTCGCAATCATCGTCGCGGTAGACCTTGTCGTGCTGTTTCTGGTTGCCGCCAACAGCGCCGACAGCGGCACTGGCGTACCGGCAGCTTTTTCCCTGCAACAACATGCCAGGCTTCTGACTGTAACCAGTCTCGCCACCGCAACATTTATCACACTTGCCAGCACCTTTCGTATCGCCAGCCTCAGTGCCGGCGGCGGCAAGGTCGCGCGCAGTCTGGGCGGCACGCTGATCACACCGGATACACCTGATCCGCTGCGCAAACGCCTGCACAACGTGGTGGAGGAAATCGCTATCGCCTCGGGCGTGCCGGTCCCCGAAGTCTATGTGCTGGAGCAGGAAGCGGGGTTGAATGCATTCGCCGCGGGCTTCGCGCCCGGTGATGCAGCCATCGCCGTGACCCGCGGCAGTCTGGAGACTTTCAGT
Organism: Thiogranum sp.; assembly: GCA_024636585.1. Classification (GTDB taxonomy): domain Bacteria; phylum Pseudomonadota; class Gammaproteobacteria; order DSM-19610; family DSM-19610; genus Thiogranum. The sequence continues at coordinate 38,463 of JAGXGS010000021.1, forward strand.
CGCGACGAACTGCAGGGCGTGATCGCACACGAATTCAGCCACGTGTTCAATGGCGACATGCGCCTCAATATGCGGCTGATGGGAATTCTGTTCGGCATTCTGGCAATCAGTGTCATTGGTCGCACGATTCTACGCAGCATGCGCTATTCCCGTTTCTCCAGCCGCTCATCCAATAATCGCGGCGGTGGCATGGGAGCGGTCATTGCTGTCGGTGCGGCACTGACGGTGATCGGATATGTCGGTCTGTTCTTCGCGCGCATGATCAAGGCCGGTGTTTCGCGCAAGCGCGAATATCTCGCCGATGCCTCAGCCGTTCAGTTCACCCGGCAGACCCGGGGCATTGCGAATGCGTTGAAAAAGATCGGCTACAATTCAACCTCGGCGCTGGAAGAAACCAATGTGGAAGAAGTCAGCCACATGCTGTTCGCCAACGGTCTGCGCCGGTTCTCCAGTCTGTATGCCACTCATCCGCCCATCGAGCAGCGGATCAGGGCACTGGAGCCGGATTTTGATCCTGATGTGTATGTCGCCGAACTGCACCGCCAGGCCGCTGTCGATGAACAGACGTTGGCCCGGCAGGAAACCGATGCCGCCCCGTCCGATGCCCGCTCGCGACTCGACCAGCTACTGCAGTCCCTGTTGATCATCACGCCCGCTGCAATCAGCGGATCGATCGGCAATGCGGGTGAGGCGCATATTCAACATGCCGCCGATGTACGACGCCTGATCCCGGCGATGATCAGAGATGCCGCACACTCACCGTCCGATGCCCTGCTGCTGGTGCCGGCGCTGCTGCTCGATCAGGATGAAGCCATTCGTGAACAGCAGCTCGCACTGCTGGCATCGACATTCAATCATGAACAGCTGGCGCGGATCCGGGAACTGTATGAAGCGGCGCAACTGCCGGAGGCGCAGTTCCGGCTACCGATACTGGATATGGCTTTCCCGGCGCTCAGGCAACGCCCGCGCGAACAGCTCTCGCAGTTGCTGGCGCAGGTGCGGCAGTTGATAGCGGCAAACGATCAGGTGAACACTTTCGAATACCTGTTATCGCGCGTCCTGATGTCACATCTGCGCGACGCCGAGCATCCGCAACAGGCCGGCAGCAGCAAGCGGAGAGTCCGGCTCAGTAATAGTGTTGCCGAGCTGCACACGCTGTTTTCGGTTGTCGCCTGGCTGGGTCATCCGGCGGATGAAGCCGCGGCACGGGATGCCTATCAGGCCGGCATGCTGGCGCTGCTGACCAGCGCTGCCGACTGGCCGCCGTACCAGACGCCCGGCCAGTGGACACGACAGCTGGATCAGGCTTTGAGCCAGCTCGATAACCTGTCGATGATGCTCAAGGAGGAATTGATCAGGGCGCTTTCCGGAACCATTTCACACGATGGCAGGGTGACGGTCAGCGAGGCGGAATTGTTGCGGGCGATCTGCGCAATCCTGCATTGTCCGCTGCCACCGCTGCTGCCGGATGCGCAGGCGCCGAAGACGCCCTAGAAAACCGAGCGGCTGGACTCCGACTCTTCGTGTTCTTCATCGGCGAAGTCATAATCAAGCGCCTGTGAAGGATGCTGCAGAAAATATCCCTGCACATAGTCGACGCCGCAGTGCCACAAACGTGAAACGCTGTCGGCTTCCTGTACATAACTGGCGATGGTTTTGACACCCGCCGTCGCGGCTATCTCGACAATCATTTTGATCTGTTCGAGATGCGCATCCGAGTGCGCGACTTCCACCACTGCGCTGCGCTCGAACTTCACGAAGTCGACATTGCAGTCACCGAGCAGTCCCGCAGCGGCGCTTTGCACGCTGAAGTCATCCAGCGCTACACCACAGCCGATGTCACGAATCGCGCTGATCGCCGCACATGCCAGCGCCCGGTCCTGAACGACATCACCCCGGGAGATATCCAGCACGATATAGCTGGCGTCGATGCCGGCAGCGTCGATGGCGTTATTCAGCCAGGCCGGAAATGTCGGGTCCAGCAGCGAATCGCCTGACAGATTGACGAACAGCGTCAGACTTTCAGCATGCTGCGCCTGCATCACCCTGAGCACGCGCTGTATCACCCAGCGATCGATACGACCCATCAACCCGGCAGATTTCGCGGCCGGCATAAAGCTACCCGGCAGATATTCCCCGCCCTTGCTGTCGGAAAGCCGCAACAGCGCCTCATACATACCCGACGCGCCACCTGACAGACCCACGATCGGCTGGTAAAGGAGCGAAAACAGCTTCTCGTCCTGCAGCGCTTTCACCAGGCGTCCATTCCAGACCGACGGTTCATCTTCCGGCGCAGCGGCCGCCGGAGCCGGCGCGGTGACCGCCAGGCCCGGTGCCAGGCTGCGAGCGATATCCGCCGCGCCCGGCCGGCTCAGAACCGCTTGTCGCTGTGCCGCTGCGATCGAGACAAACACCACCTGAAACTCACCCTCGGCTCCGGGCAGCCGGGTAATTTCGGCTCTCGCGCGGGTGCCCGATTGCAGTTCCAGATCGATCCTGGTGTTCGCGCACGGCTGCGCCAGTTGCTCCAGTGCGGCGAGGAACTCCTGCAGCGATTGATCGGTCAGCAGACGAGTGAATGGAACATCCTTCAGCTGTTCCAGGCCCTGGCACCCGGTCAGTCGCAACCACGCCGGATTGGCATAGCGATGACCGGAGGCGGTAACGATCCCCACCGCCTCCGGTGACGCCGTGAACGTATTCTGGTAGCACTTGTGCAACTGGCGAATATGCGTCTCGTAATGCGCAATACGGGCGCGTTGCCTGAACAGCTGGTATTCGCGATCGAGCATTGCCCCGAGCATGCCCAGCGCCCCCGCATCGAGCCACACAGGAGGCGCTATCAGCGGCTGCTCATCGAGCGGGAGGAACTGGCGAGGGCTTGCCAGCACCACCGCCGGCAGGTCTTTGCCGCTGCGCTGGATCAGATCGAAGGCGCGTCGCGCCGAAGCATCATCGAGATCGACGACACAGCCCAGCCGTTTCCACGGAAATCGCTCGTCCACGTGCTGCGCGTGGCTATGCGCGGCGAGTGCCGTGACTGTGACGGTCAGGCGCTCATTATTCAGAATACGGGCGATTTTCGGTATATCGCCGGCGGTGTCGATCACTACCAGCTGCAGGATATTCGCCTCTGCGGCGGGTTCGGCGGCTTTCATCCAGCGCCGCAGCGTGCTGACACTGAGATTCCGGGCCTCGGCCACCGACGAAAGGCTCTCGCCCGCCGCCAGTGCATCCAGGGCCTGTTGTTTTTCTTTTCTGGTATAGCGACGCGACATGCCTTGCGGTTCCTGCAGGGGGGTAACTCCGACGGGCAGCTTAGCGTCCAATACAAGGATCGTTTTAGGCCGGCGACCGCAGACTGACATCGCCAGCCGGATCCACGCCGCGCAGCAGCATGGCCACCGGAAAATTCTCCAGCAGCTGCGCGAGCGCCAGGCGTGAGGGGCCGTTGCTGTCGGGGCCGAGCTGGAATCGGCGTCCGGTAAAAAGCTCATGCCATTCGCCTTCCGGAACCGACGCGGCGAGTCCGGAGGAAGCCTCGGGCATAATGATCGCAGTGTCATCCCAGACCTCATGACCCAGTGGCATCCGCGTGCCCTCTCCGGTCAGGGCACCGAACCGGCAAGGTGCCACGGTCACCGCACAACTGCCGTCTGGCGCGGTGCGGGCGAAAGCGCAGATCTGTCCGGCGCCCACGCCTTCCGCCTCGATCGCGACGTAATCGCTGTCGGTGAACAGCCCTGGCCAGGCGCGGCGCAACCGTAGCAGGCGCGCAGTCAGGTAGAGCTTGACGCGGCTGTCCGCCGGCGTATCGAGCAACTGCCGAACCGCCCCGGCCTGGTCGCGGGTCTCGGCGAGCAGCGGTTCCAGTTCCTCCAGCAGATTGCGCCGCCGGTCATAGTCCACCGGCCGGCGATTATCGGGATCGACCAGCCGGAACTCGAACAGTTCGCAGCCCTGGTAGATGTCCGGCACTCCCGGCGCAGTCAACTTGAGCAGCGTCTGCGCCAGACTGTTGTAAACACCAATGCCAGCGATCTGTTTCTGGAACGGCAGAAAGTTCGCGAGAAAGGCATTGGCTGTCGGGTTGCGCAACAATGCGCGCACGAAATTTTCCACGCCCGCTTCATACTCGGCATCCGGGTTCAACCAGGCGCTATGCACCTTGGCCTCGCGTACTGCCTTGATCATGTAGCCGATCACCCGCTCGCATAATGATTCCATCCCGGCTTCTGCAACTTCGCCCAGTGGCCATACCCCGAGCAGCGTCTGGTACACCAGGTATTCGTCATTGCGCGACGGTGCGCGCAGGCCTGCCACCAGATGTTTGCGCGATGCATTGATGCGGCTCCAGCGCGCCACGTGCCGACGCCACACGTCGGGCAGTTCCGACAGCACGTTGAGTCGCGCGCGCACGTCCTCGCCGCGTTTGCTGTCATGCGTGGAAGTCGCCAGCATCGCCCGCGACCAGCGCCGTTGCCGCTCCTGATTGGCGTAGTGAAATGCCGGCACCGAGGTGCCGAAGTGAGACGGATCGCCACCGACGTCATTGAGCGATATCAGACGGTTGTAAATATAGAACGTCGTGTCTTCCATACCTTTCGCCATCACCGGCGCAGTGTACTGCTGGAAACGCATCACGAAATTCAGCGCCAGTCGGCGCAGCTCTTCATCCTGCTCCGCCAGGCCGCCGAGCTGCAGCATATCGCGCAGGAACGCGAACAGGCTGGAATCCACATTGCGGCTGCGGCGCTCGGCGTGGATCAGCGCCCAGTCCTGGAAACGAAGATCCTGCTCACTCACTCCTTCCGCGTCCACGTAGCTTCGGTATACCGGAAAACTGGCTGCCAGCTCGGATAGCGCATCGCGCAATCCGTTCAGCGTGTAATCGCGGGTATGGCGGTTGCGTTGGGCAATGCGGCTTATCTGCGCCGCAAGCACTGTGAGTTCGCTGGACAATACGCTGCGGATAATGAGTTTCTTGCGTCCGTACAGCAACGCGTCGTAATCGTGCGGTATACCGGTGAAGCGCACGTACAGACGCGTAAGCGGTCGTTCGCCGGCGGGATCGATAAACACGCCATTGACCAGAGCGGAAAATTCATAGCCGGTAGTTCCATCCACCGGCCAGCTCTCGGGAAGGTGTTCATGCGGCATCAGGATTTTTTCTACCACCAGGTAAAACTGCTCGCTGGCGCCGACATCTCTCAGCGCGGCGCGCAATCGGTACAGATAACCGCGCGGGTCACGCAATCCGTCCGGGTGATCGATGCGCAAACCCTGTAGCTGGCCATTTCCGATCAGCTCCAGCACCAGTCGATGGGTGTCGGCGAATACGCCCGACTGCTCCATGCGCAGGCCCGCCAGATCGTTGATATCGAAAAAACGCCGGTAATTGATTTCATCCGTGGCAACACGCCAGAACGCCAGTCGGTAGCTCTGCGACTCCAGCAGTCCGTGCAGATAATCGAAGCTTGCCGGGTCGCCGGGCTCGCCGCTGACTGCCTGCACAGTGACATCGATCTGTTCCTGCAGTGCCGGCCAGTCGCTCGCCAGCGCCTTCAGCTCGCGCTTGAGCCGGGCACTTTCCTCGAGCCGTATCTGCTGCTGATGAGGATCGCGCACATCACGGGCAGGCAGGCTGCGGAACGCTCCGGACAACGATTGCAACGCCGGCAGCTGCTGTGCAGCATCAGTCTGCACAGCAGCCAATGCGGCGCTGACGCTGTCCAGAACCATGGCATAACTGACCGGATCCAGCGGGAAGCGGTGCTCGTGATACCAGACACTGAGGCTGCCTTCTTCAGGCGCGTAACGCAGTTGCAGGTCGCCGCTTTCCAGAATCGCGCCATAGTGATCGCCCAGCACCGGCAACAGCAGCCGGCCGCGCAGGGTCGGTATGAATGATTGCCAGTCGATGTCGAAATACTCGGCGTAGACCGACACCTCGCCATGTTCCAGCACATCGAGCCACCAGCCATTGTCATGGCCGCCCACGCCCATGTGGTTCGGCACCAGGTCAAGTATGTGGCCCATGTCGTGAGCAGCCATTTCCGCCACCCAGGCGGCGTGGCTGTCACGGTCACCGATCTCCGGATTAAGCGAACCGTGATCGACGATATCGTAACCGTGCAGACTGCCCGGGCGTGCCTTGAGGTACGGAGAAACATAGCTGTGGGTAATTCCCAGCGCGTGCAGATAAGGCACCAGCTCACGCGCGGCGTCGAATCCAAAGTCCTTGTTGAGCTGCAGCCGGTAAGTCGCAGCTGGCGTAACTGGAATCGTCATTATGCCGCCAGGTCCGGAATCCGTTCGGCCTCCAGATACCACGCCAGCCCCCAGCCCGGGAGCCGCGCGCAGTCATCCTGAAGGACCGTGTGGGTGGCGTAGAGGCAATCGCCAGGCGGCCGCACCGGGCCCGTCGTCTCCATGTCACTGAAGTTCGCCAGCAACGTCAGCGTAGCGCCATCCTGCCATTCCCAGCGCACGCTCAGGCTGTCGGCACCCAACCGCTCCCAGTCGGTACGCGCCGGCTGGGCCAGCAACGGCACCAGGTGATCCCGACGCAGGCCAAGCAGTTCGCGATGCAGTGACAGCCATTCGATTCCCTCTGCGGATTCGGCATCCGCCCAGTCGAGCACTGCCAGCCTGAATGTTTCCTCGGCCATCGGATCCGGAACTCGCGCCAGTGACTCCGGGTCCTGGAACTCCGGAAATCGGGCAAACTCCTGGCGACGGCCTTCAGTGACGGCCTCAGCCAGATCCGCGCCGAAATCACAAAAGAACGGGAACGGCTGACGTGCGTTCCATTCCTGGCCCATGAACAGCAGCGGTGGTGGCGGCGCCAGCAGCAACAGTGCAGTGGCGGCACGAAACGCCGCCGGTGATGTCAGCGCCGCCAGCCGTTCGCCAAAGGCGCGGTTGCCAACCTGATCATGATTCTGCACGAATGCAACGAATGCCGTTACCGGCAGGTCTGCGCTGGGCTCACCGCGCCGCTCGCCGTTTCGATAGGCGGAGGGTTCGCCCTGAAAAGCAAAGCCTTCGCACAGGCAGCGTGCCAGATGACGCACCGGGTCGTCGGCATAATCGCGGTAGTAGCCCTGCGTCTCTCCGGTGAACAGCACATGGCAGGCGTGATGTATATCGTCGTTCCACTGCGCCACGTACCACTGCGGTTCACCCTGGTCATCGCGCGCCAGATAATGTGCAGCGTTGTCATCGTTTTCCAGCACCAGGTGAATCTGCCGGTCCCGGCCCAGCCCGGCCCGCACTGCGGTCGCCAGTTCCTCGATGATATCCGGCCTTGAATCATCCTGAATAGCGTGTATCGCATCGAGACGCAGTCCGTCGATGTTATACTCCTCCAGCCAGTACAGCGCATTGTGTATGAAGAAGTCGCGCACCACGCGATTACCCGGACCGTCGAAATTGAGACCGGCGCCCCAGGGCGTCTGATGGCGATCGGTGAAAAAGTCCGACGCATAGAGATGCAGATAGTTGCCTTCGGGACCAAAGTGGTTATAGACCACATCCAGAAATACCATCATGCCCAGCGCATGTGCATCATTGACCAGCGCCTTCAGGTCTTCGGGGCGGCCGTAACAGCTGTCGGGAGCGAATGGCAGCACCCCGTCATAACCCCAGTTGCGGTTGCCGGGAAAGTCGCTTACCGGCATCAACTCGACGGCTGTGACGCCGAGTTGCGCCAGGTGCGTCAGCTTGTCGCGCACCGCTGACAAAGTGCCTTCGGGTGTATAAGTACCGACATGCAGTTCATAGATGACCGCCTCCTCCCAGGGTCGGCCGCGCCAGTCGCTATCCGACCAGTCGAAGGCCGCGGGATCGATCACCTCGCTGGCCCCGTGCACATCGTCCGGCTGAAAACGCGACGCGGGATCAGGGATGCGGGTTCCATCATTCAGAACATAACGATAGCGGCTGTCTGCACCGGCCAGATCCGTGCGACAGGAAAACCAGCCATCCGGCTGCGCAGTCAGCGGCACTGCCTGAAACTCCCCCGCGTTTTCCACTTCAAGCGCCAGATCCTGCGTGCCCGGCGCCCAGATACGAAAATGCACCTGCCCGTCGTCCTGAAATTCGGCGCCGAAAGGCATCGGATGATAACGTTTCAAATGTTTCGCCCTCCCTGGCGTGTGGCATGAATCGAATGGACGCGCGTATGAGGGATTTTCTGCTCGTGCCTGAGCATTCACCTGTGGTCCTTTGTTTGAGTATAGCAGGCGCAGCTACGCGGCCTGGCGCCGCACGCTCGAGAAAATGGCTGGAATCAGGGAGATTCAGCGCGAATGAACAGGATGTGGAGCCATATGTTCGCGTTCAGCTTTTTGCAGTAATCACGAGTGTTGTCATGTTACCCGTACCGCCTGCAGGAACAGTATCACCAGCTGCTGCACCAGATCCTCGAGACTGTAGTTGCGATAGCGGTCCGCCTGATGGACGATCTTCGCGTACAGCGCCTCGCGCACCATGCCCTGGAACAGAAGCGCCGCAACGCGCGCATCCACCGCCGGCACCCGTCCCTCCCGGCGCAATTCGCCGAGGCCGTACTCGATATAGTCCGCAAACGGTCGCCAGCGATTCTCGAAGAACTGATATGCAGCCTGGCTGCCGGCGAGCGCGGCGTGCAGTTCCATGCGCAGATAATCCGGATCGCGCGCCACGCTCTGCACATACATAAGCGTCATGCGCTTCAGCAGACCGGCGAAGTCATCGGGCCCGCGCACCACGATATCGACGTAGTTCTCGCGCTTGCAGGCGATCGCGCTCAGAACTGATTCGTAGAGATCGAGCTTGGAAGGGAAATGCCGGTACAGGACAGCCGGGCTCACGGCGAGGCGCGCGGCGATTTCGTCCACCGAGACCCCGTGATACCCCTTGTCGGCGAACAACACCTTGGCCACCGCCAGGATCGAGGCGCGACGTTCAGCCGCCTGTAGCCGCTTCGCCATGAGCCCGGCGTTCAGCTCGCCTTGCGAATGAGAAATTCGAATGCGCCGTCGTTCTGGCTCGACGACAACAGTTCATTCCCGGTCTGACGACAGAAGGCTTCGAAATCCTTCACCGAACCGGGATCGGTGGCCAGGATACGCAGCACCTGTCCGCCCCCCAGGCCGGTGATGCTCTTTCTGGCCCGCAGGATCGGCAGGGGGCAATTGAGACCGCGGGCATCCAGTTCCTGATCAAAAGTCGCCATGATGTTCTCCTCAGATTAAGTTAGTGAACGTTCACTTAACTTAGGATAGCGTACCGGTGCTGTCAAGCTCTCCGGAATCGAGCCCGACTCAAAAGAGGTATTTCAACAGCTTAATTACGTGGCGGAGCCAGCTGCAGCGTTATCGAGGGACAGTTTCCGCTAATCCCGCAATTCGACGCTGTGCCGGAGCGCCGCCCGCTGCGATCTACATTGCGTCGCAATTGGAGTGTTCCTGCATTCCGGGCAGCATGTGCGATTCGGCCCAGCTTTTCAGCGCATGAAGTACGGGTCGAAGCGAATTGCCGAATTCGGTGATGGAATACTCGACACGCGGCGGTACTTCGGGATAAATGGTGCGCGTAATCAGCCCGTCTTTTTCCAGCTGCCGGAGTTGATTTGTCAACGTCCTTTGCGTGACGTTGGGGATCAGCCTTCGCAGCTCATTGAACCGGCGAGTTTCCTCCATAACACGAAACAGGATGATCGATTTCCATTTTCCGCCGATGATATCGAGCGCAGCCTCGACCGGACAGCTCGTATACACCTTGTGTCGTTGTTTACGAATGCAGCCCCCAATGATCTTAATAAATCGTTATTCGTGATGTAAGGTAAACATCATCATTACGAACAAAAATAACCAAAGGTGTCCTGCAATGCAGCTTTTCTACTCGAACACATCTCCGTATGCGCGAAAAGTACGACTGGTAATAATTGAAAAAGGACTGGGCGAACGAGTGCAGTCCGTCGCCTGCAATCCCTTCCAGGATCTGCCGGCCTTGAGTCGCGCCAATCCCTTGAGAAAGGTACCGACCCTCCTCACAGATGAAGGCTTCGCTTTGTACGACAGCCCGGTCATCTGCGAGTACCTGGATTATCAACACGACGAGCCTCGCTTGATTCCGGAATCAGGACGCGCGCGATGGGACGTGCGTCGTCGGGAAGCCATGGCCGATGGACTTATGGACGCGTCATATAACATGATCATGGAACGTAACCGCGCGACGCTGCAGCAGTCGCCAGAGTGGATCGGGCACTGGCAGGGCGAAGTCGAACGGGTGGTCCAGCAAGCCGAACACGAAATGAACACCACGCCTTCGATGACCGATCTTGCCAGCCTGGCGCTCGCTGCAGCATTGGGTTACCTCGACTTCAGATTGCCCGACATACCCTGGCGCGGGAACTGCCCTGGCCTTCGCGAGTGGTATGAGGAGTTTGCATTGCGTCCTGCTATGCAAGAGACGCGTCCGGTACCAGCTTGACAGGCGTGTGCAGCACGCCGGGCAAGTTAAGCGGTAGTGTTCTATTTGTAACCGGGTATCACATTTTTCCCTACTTATAGAGGTCATGTCGGTCGGCTATACTCGCAGCCGCTCGGGCCAGCCCGGCCCGGCGTGGAAGCGGGAGAACAGCATGAACCTGGCTATGACCGAAGAACTCAGATGGCTGATCATCATAACGCTGGTTACCGGATTGATGTGGGTACCATTCAGCTTGCTGCGCCCCGGTATATCCAGCTCTCTGGCGCGTTCGTACAATTCGGTTTTGGAAAGATCGTCCAGCGCTTCGAACCAGATCGGATCGATCTGATCCAGTGGCACAAAACGTTTGAGATCGATTTCGCGCGACTTTTCCGGCGCCAACGCTTCCAGTTCTTCGTCCTTCACAATCACGAACTGGTCTTTCTCCACTTCATAACCGCGCACGATGTCGTCGGCTTCCAGCGGCTCGGCATCCTTGCTGCAGAAATAGCGCCTGCGCAGCGGCGTGCCATCCTGTTCCAGGCGCAGATCGTAGTGCAGCCGTCGCGCCACAGGCACCGGTGCAAATCACCCACTACGGGAGCGCTGTCCACCACGCAATCAAGAGGACCGCCCCGTCATTACGATGCCTTGACCCGGTGGGTAAGGTACCCGTAATGAACACCGAAGGGGTTCTACGGGCGTAGCGCGGCAATCTCATGAAGTCGCTGCCACGCTCGCAGGCAAGCGTGGCAGCGGTACACTGAACCAGAAAATACTCCCCTGATCCGGTCCGGGATCGACACCCATGCGCCCGCCCATCTGCTCGATGATGTGTCTGGAGATAGCCAGCCCGAGCCCGGACCCTTCGTGCAGCCGGGTATGCGAACCATCACCCTGAACGAAGGCTTCGAAAATGCGCGTCCGCTGTTCCGGCGCAACTCCCATGCCGGTGTCGCGCACGCTGAATCGCAGCACCTGTGACTCGGTCTCTTCCATAGTCACAACGATGCGGCCGACGGCAGTAAATTTGATCGCATTACTGATCAGGTTCCCGAGCACCTGCCCGAGCCGCATCGGGTCGCCCAGTCGCAGCACGTCGGAACAATCGTCAGGAATTTCGAGGCGGAGTTCAAGACCTTTGGCGCGAGCACTTCCAGTGTGCAGTTGCAACGCCTCGTCGGCCACCGCTTTCGGCAGAAACGGAACTTCCTCCGCGCTCAGCCCCTGACTCTCCAGTCGCGAGAAATCCAGAATATTATTGATCAGCGTCAGCAGCGATTCGCCGGCCCGGCAGGCCATTTCCACATATTCCTGCTCGCGCGCCGCAAGTCGTGCACCGCGCAATAATCCGAGCAGGCCGAGTATGCCGTGCAATGGCGTGCGCACTTCATGGCTGACATTAGCGAGAAATTCAGTTTTCAGGCGCAGCGCTTCAAGGGCAGTGTCGCGGGCTCCGGTCAGCGCCTGCTCGGCCTCCTTGCGGGCAGTGATATCGACCGCCACACCGGAATAGCCGAGCAATAATCCAGTCGCATCGATGAGTGGAATGCCATTGATCAACAGACAAATGGGCCGACCATCCCGGTGCTGGTGCCAGATTTCCAGATCGCCCAGGCGTTGCGGCTGTTCGGGGAGTTCGAATTCGGCTGCCGACTGACCCAGCAATTCCTCTGGCGAGTAACCCAGCACGTGCTCAACGCCCGGAGAACACCAGCTGTACCGGCCTTCAGGATCGGTCTCCCATATCCAGTCGGACAGGCTTTCGGCAATGCCCTTGAATCGCAGTTCGGAAAGACGCAGCGCACATTCGGCCTCGCGCCGCCGCGCATTGTGCAGCGCCTGAACCGCCATGTCAGCGAGCGAAGCGGCAAACTGTTCTTCGTCAGCGTGCCACTCGCGGGTCCCGCCACGATGCTCATGGCAGAGCACGCCAATGCTGTTACCCTCGATACGAACCGGGGCATCGAGCATCGCGCCGATGTCGTGCATCTGAAGATAATCCGTTCCGAACTCCGCGGTGCGCGGATCCGTCGCAGCGTCGGCCGCAGCGATCACCCGATGGGATGCCAGAGATACAAAGTAATCCGGACAGGCTGTGGCAGCGAGTGTCGCGCCCTGTTCGTGACGATCCTCTTCCGGCAGGTAAAGGTCGTCGCAGCGCAACAGACTATGCCGGCTATCGAACCACCAGAGGCTGACACGCGCGCAATCGAGCGTGCGGGCCGCAACTTCAGTGATGTATCGGACCGCCGTCTCAAGCTCACCGTCCACCAGCGCCGGAAAGCACGCCAGGTCCAGCAACGCATGCTGCTGGGCGCGCAGTCGCAGGTGGCGCGACTCCTGCTGATTTTCCAGCATCTTGAGACGCGTGACATCGGTACGAATGGACACATACTGGTAAGGTTTGTTATTTCCGTCCAGGAACGGCACCACCGTCGTGTCGACCCAGTACAGACCGCCCTGTTTCGAACGATTACAGATTTCACCCTGCCAGACCTGACCGCGACCAATGTGCCGCCACATTTCCCGGAAGAAGGCTCGGGGATGAACACCTGAACCGATGATCCGGTGATCCTGCCCGAGCAGTTCCTCACGCTGATAGCCCGATATCTCACAGAACTTGTCGTTTACATACGTGATACAGCCACCGCGATCGGTGATCGCGACAATCGCATGCTGGTCGAGCGCGAATTGTTCCAGCTTCAATTGCGCCAGGGTGTTGCGCAGGCTGGTCTCGGCGCCACGCCGATCATGGACCTCCTGGTAAAGCGCGCGATTGGCGCATTCCAGCTCCTCGGTCCTGCCGTTCACCTGTTCCTCAAGCAGATCCTGCGCTTCGCGCAAAGCATTTTCCCGCTCCCGCAACGTAGCACGCAAGTTTGCAAAATCCCGCACCAGGGCGCCGACCTGATCATTGCCAGCTGCAGGCAAGGGTGCATCCGCAGCGCCGGCCACCAGCCCGTTAACGGCCTGTGCGAGCTGCCGCAATGGCCGCCACACCCGGAACTCGATCAGCAGCAATGTGCTCGCGAGCAACAGGCACGATAGCAGCGCAACACCCGGCATATCGTAAAACAGGAAGCTTACCGCGAGTGCCATGACTAGCAACGGCAACAGCAGAGATATACGCATCCCCATTCCCGCAGACTCAGGCGACGGCATCGGGCCAGTGATAGACGGCTTCGACCCGGTTTCCGGCACCCTGGAATTCCAGCCGGCTGCACAACGCCCTGGCCAGTGGAAGTCCGCGCCGCGCCAACGCCCCTGCATTCAGTTGCGATACCTCTGCGGTATAGTCGAAGCCCTGGCCACTATCCTCGATAGTCACTTCGACTGCCCCTGCCGCGCTGTCGCCTGTCAGGCGCAGGGCGATACGGATACTGCCCGCACTCAACTGCTGAAGACGCTGCTCGCGCTGCAGGTAATACGCGTCGAAACTGTCAGCGTCGCGCTTGAGCACTGAATCGAGTCGCAGCACGCCGTGATCGAGTGCGTTGTTAAACAGTTCAGCCACCACCGTGTAAAGTCGGCCGCGATGCGCGTCCAGTTCGGGAAATGTCTCCAGTAACCGCATCAGCAGCGTCAGAGTGTCATCCTGCCGCAACCGGTCCGGTCCACACTCGACACTGACCAGAGCGCCATCTTTTTTGCGTGCCTCCGGTGCGCGCCAGGCGACCACCGGCGCAGGACACTGAATTTCGATCAGGGTGATATCATCGTGCTGCGATTGACCGGAGCGGAACGCATCGAGTGCCGTGCAGATACCTGCGAACGGCCTCCCATCGTCTGCCGCTAATGCAGTCTCCAGGCGTGCCTCGCCAAACATCTCTCCCTGCGGATTAATCGCTTCGAGCAATCCGTCCGAATATGCATACAGACAATCCCCCGGCTGAATAGCGAGCTCATCCAACTGCGCATCAAATGCAGTGTGATCGAGAATCCCCAACGGCAGGTGGCGCGACTTCAGCCGCGCAAACGGCTTCCGGTCACGCCGGCACAGTACGTCGGGAATACCACCGTTCCACAGTTGCATGCGTCCTGCGGATGCATCGATCGCCAACAGACAGGCAGCAAGAAAAAGGCCCACCGGCAGTTTGGCTTTGAGCTTGGCGTTGATTTCCGTGGCGATGCTGTCTATGCCGAGGCCCTTGCGAGTCATGCTCTGGAATATGTCGGCCACCGGAATCGCGCCCATGGCGGCGGCCAGACCATGGCCGGTAAAATCTCCCAGCAGAATCTGCTGCACGCCATCCGGCCGGTACTCGGCCAGCAGCAGATCGCCACTGGCCAGTCCAACCGGCGCCAGCAGATGTTTCAGGTTGGGCGCATCGAGATCCGCCGCCTGCATCAGCTTGCTGAAGGTGCGTTCGGCTATTTCGTGCTCGTGGCACAGACGTTCATGATGCGCCTCAAGCTCCTGTTTCTGGCGCTGTACCAGCGCATACAGGTCGCGGGTGCGCTCCAGCGCACGCATCTTGGCACGCAGGATAACGCGGTTGTAAGGCTTCACCAGAAAGCCGTCGCCACCGCATTCGATGCAGGCTACCAGCGACTGTTCATCGGTCATGGCAGTGACAAACAGGACCGGACAATACTGATCGCGTTCCGCACAAAGTTCCTTGATGCGTCGCGTTGCCGCATAGCCGTCCATCATCGGCATCATTACATCCATCAGCACCAGATCCATGTGCACAGTCGAAAACAGATCGACGGCCTCGGCGCCATCCTCCGCCACATAGACGCGATACCCTTCCAGCCGCAACAATTCCTGCAGCAGAGTACGATTGAGCAGATTGTCATCTACCACCAGCACCGCATCCGCCGATGGGTCAGCAACCGGCAGGTCTGAACCAGGTGGATTTTTCATAGTCATTTGTTCAGGAAATATCGAACAGCTTGTCGAAGTTGGCAATCTCGAGGATCTTGCGAATCTCCGGATTACAGTTGATTACCTGCACCCGATCCCGGTCGTCCTGCACATGCTCACGGAGCAACAGCAGCATCCCGAGGGCGGAGCTGTCCATATAGTCGGTTCGCGACAGATCGATGACGTATGTATTGACTTCCGGTGGAGCCTTTTCATACAGCTCGCGAAACCGACGGTGCAATTTAAAATCGAACTTGCCGTCGATGTGCAGCGTCCGGGTATTCCCCTCTACCACCATTTCGTCAGTGCCTGACATGATTCTTCTCCTGAATTCTGTTAAAACAGCTCCACATCACCTTCATCCATCGAGTCCTGCAACACCACTCGGCCCGGCGCCTGCCGCTGGTGTGCGCGCGCGCTCGCCAACAAGGCGCTCTGCGTCTCGATTGCCTTATGCAGACAGGCTCCAGGATTTTCCTGCATCTGCTCGGTCGCATCCGACATGCTATTTACCAGTGCGCGTACCGAGGTGATTTCTCCGCCGATGTACTCGACCAGTTGCCGCGTAAGATCCTCAAACTGCAGACCACGCACTGCCGTGTCGACGCTGACCTTTACCTGCTGGCCGATCTGCGCCAGTTCTTCGAGCGTCACAGAGATGCTCTGGTTGACACCCTTCATATGAATGATCATGTCATCCACGTTGCCCTTGGCCTTGATCGCCACGTTCATATCCTTGGCGGCGACTTCCCCGACCAGCGCACGCGCTTCCTCGATGGTTTGCCGGGTTTGCTGAACACGGATGCGGATCTGCGCATTGAAGCTGGCGGAATTCTGGGAAAGCTTGCGCACCTCATCGGCAACCACCGCAAAACCGCGCCCCGCTTCACCGGCACGGGCGGCCTCGATAGCCGCATTCAGGGCCAGCAGATTGGTCTGGTCTGCAATGGCATTGATGTCCTCCAGCAGGACGAAAATACTGTCCATCTGGACCACCATGTCATCGATTTTGTGCACCGTCTCAACGCTCTGGCGACTGATGTCGATCACCAGTTTTATGTAGTAGGCCAGCACCTGACTGATCTCGTCGACGAATTGCTGCATGCTGCTCTTGCCGCCGACGCCACCCATGACGTTATCCGTCATCATTCCCACCAGCGAGCCCTGCTGGTGCACCTGATCGTGCAACTCCTGGAATGAGCCGGACAGATTACCGACTGCATCGCCGGTCAGCTCCTGGACCCGCGTCAGCTCATCGTCGAGCAGTTCCATGCGCTTGCTGGCGATTGCCCATAACTCTTTATTGCCGGCACGCAATTCCGCCTCCCTGGCCGTTCGCGCGATTGCCTCATCGGCAATCCGGGCCTCGGCGCTGCGGATCTGGCGCCGCGTCCAGTACAGCCACAGGGCAAGGTTGCCGCCCAGCAGCATCGCTGGCCAGTTCGCGCCGAGCATCGCCAGTGCCACCAGGGACAGCGATCCCGCAATCAGGGGCACTGCAATAATCCTTCTGGATACGATGGTCTTTTTCATTCTTTTCCTTACTCCGTTTGCACTACGCCGCACCGGCACCGCGATGCCGTAGCGCAATCCGTTCCAGCACTGCAGCAGCGACGCTCCTGAGCGGCACCAGTGCCTGCGCCGCCCCCAGCTGCCAGGCGCTGCCGGGCATACCCCAGACCACGCTGGTGGCCTCATCCTGCGCGAGCGTGCTCGCACCGGCTTCCAGCATTTCCTTCAGACCCTGAGCCCCGTCCTGGCCCATGCCGGTCAGCAGCACACCGACAGCGTTGAGACCGGCCGCCTGTGCAACCGAACGGAACAGCACATCGACGCTCGGGCGATGACGATTGACCGGTGGACCGTCATTGATACTGCAGAGATAGCGCGCACCGCTGCGCCTGACCAGCAGATGACGACCACCCGGCGCGACATAGGCGTGCCCCGGCAGAATCTGCTGCCCGTCGCACGCCTCGACTACCGACATTGCGCACAGGCTGTCCAGCCGGCGCGTGAACGGGCCGCTGAATTCCGCCGGTATATGCTGGGTGATGACGATTCCGGGCGCATCGGCGGGCAACATGCACAACACCTCCCGGATCGCTTCGGTGCCACCCGTGGAAGCACCGATTGCGACTATCTGGTCCGTCGTCTGCAGGTGTGACACTGAACTCACCGGGCGCAGCACTGCATCGGCGTTCAAAGGCGGCGCCACGTCTGTCCGCATCGGTCGACTGGCACCACGCCGCAGCGCCGCAATCGAAACCCCGGCCGCCATTTTCACCTTTGCGCGTATTTCCTCGCTGTACTCCTGAATTCCGTGCGCGACATCCAGCCTGGGCTTGGCCAGATAATCCACCGCACCCAATTCGAGCGCCTGCAGAGTCACGTCCGCACCCTTCTCGGTGAGCGAAGAAATCATAACCACCGGCATCGGTCGCAGGCGCATCAGATTGCCGAGAAACGTAATGCCGTCCATGCGCGGCATCTCTACGTCGAGAGTCAGCACATCCGGCGCCAGTGCCTTGATTTTTTCACGCGCTACATAGGGATCGGGCGCGGCACCGACAACTTCGATCTGCGGATCGCCATTCAGGATTTCGGTCAGCAACTGCCGGATCAATGCTGAATCGTCGATAATGAGTACGCGGATTCTTTTCATGTTGTGCTCTAGAAAAGCTCAACCTCGCCCTGGACAGGCGCGGCCTCGATTTCATGCAGATAACGCGATTCCCGCGCCACGATAGTATCGTTGTGCAGCGAACGGAGTTTCTTCACCAGCATTTTCCCGGTCGTCGGCGTGTAATAAACCTTGCGCGGATAAATGTCGCCAAGGTCGCGCGATAGCACCTGCAGCCGTTCCGTGGTGACATACTCCTCGACGAAACTGATGTTCTTGCGCCCGATGTCGGTCATCTGCGCCAGAATCCGTCCTCCGCCGGTCAGCTTGACCTCGAGGTTGTTGCGGCTACCTCCGTTCTTGAGAATCTCGTTGATCAGTTGTTCCATGGCATAACTGCCATAGCGCGTGGATGCGCTCAGGCCATTGGCTTCCCAGCTACCGCTGCCCTGGCTGGTCGGCAGCATGAAATGGTTCATGCCACCGATACCGAATACCGGATCACGAACGCACGCCGAAACGCAGGAGCCGAGCACCGTCACAATGGTCTCGCGCTGGGCAGTGACATAAAACTCACCCGGCAGGAGCTTTGCGGCATACATGCCATGAACCCCGTCCCAGTAGCGGTTGATGCCCCCGAATCCGGGCAACGCGCGCGGCAGCGGATGGTCAGTCTCAGGAAGCATGCGGCGTGCCTGTCGCATCTATTTTCTGGTAAACGGTGCCACCGAGCATGCGGAAGTCTTCACTGATCCGGAACAGATTCTCCGAGTGCCCGATGTAGAGATAACTCTGCGGAGCAAGGACTTTCGCGTAGCGCGAAAACAGCTTGCGCTGGGTTTCCTTGTCGAAATAGATCACCACGTTGCGGCAGAAAATGACATCAAAAGGTCCCCGCACAGGCCAGTCACCGAGCAGGTTCAACTGACGGAAAGAAATCATCTCCTGCAGTGCATTCGCGACCCGGACCTTGCCGGAATTGACGCCGCTGCCACGCTGGAACCAGCGCCGCAGACGCTGTGGCTCGATGCCCTTGACCCGATCCTCGGCGTAGACTCCGGCACTTGCTTTGCCAACTACATTAGTATCGATATCGGTCGCGAGAATACGCACATCCCAGCCACGCAATCGATCCGACTCCGCAAGTGTCATGGCAATCGAGTAAGACTCCTCTCCCGTAGAACAACCAGCCGACCAGATGCGTAAACGGCGTTGTCCGGCATTGCGCTCCATGATCTCCGGCAAGGCTTTTTCAGCCAGGTGCTCGAAATGATGATTTTCCCGGAAGAACGACGTGAGGTTAGTGGTAATCGCATTCACCAACTCACCCAGTTCAGCTTCCGGATCGCGTTCGAGCTGCGCGCAGTATTCGCTGAAACTGGCGAGCCCCAACTGGCGAATCCGTCGTGCCAGACGCCCGTACACCATCTGCCGTTTGTGTTCGCCGAGCATGATTCCGGTATGCTCCTGCGCCAGCTCGCGCAGAAAGGTGAAATCACTATCGGTGAAGCGGAATTCCGTTTCCTCTGCGCTCATGGTTGCAGCATTCATCGTCACCGCGCCTAGAACTCTTCCCACTCATCCCCGCCGCCGCCACCACTGGCTGCCGCCGGCCGCCGTCCCTGCTGGCGTTGCATTGCAGCGTCGATCCTGGAACGATCCGAGGCCGAAGGCGCAGGCGGTGGCGCAGCGGCCCGGCGCACCGGCGCCTGGATCGCGCTGTCATCATTGCCGATCCGGAAAAAGCGCATCAACTGGACCAGCTTCTGGCCCTGTTCCTCAGCCGAACGCGAAGCGGCCGCCGCCTCTTCCACCAGGGCGGCATTCTGCTGCGTCACTTCGTCCATCTGGGTGATCGCTTTGTTGACCTGTTCGATGCCGGTCGACTGCTCCTGGCTGGCGGCGGCGATTTCGGCGACGATGTCGGTCACTTTCTTTACGCTGTCGACAATTTCCGTAAGTGTCTTGCCCGACTCATCAACCAGAGTGGAGCCAACCTTTACCTTGTCTACCGAGTCCTCGATCAGACCCTTGATTTCCTTGGCCGCACCAGCCGAGCGCTGTGCCAGGTTACGCACTTCAGCCGCCACCACCGCGAAGCCGCGACCCTGTTCACCGGCACGCGCGGCTTCCACTGCCGCATTCAGTGCCAGCAGGTTGGTCTGGAAAGCGATTTCGTCGATGACGCCGATGATATCGGCAATCTTGCGGCTCGAGCCATTGATTGCACCCATCGCAGTGACCGCCTGCGAAACCACTTCGCCGCCTTTCTCCGCCTGGCTGCGAGCACCTGCAGCCAGCTGATTCGCCTGACGCGCATTGTCAGCGTTCTGCTTCACGGTGGAAGTCATTTCTTCCATCGATGAGGCCGTCTCTTCCAGTGCCGAAGCCTGCTCCTGGGTGCGCTGGCTCAGGTCGTCGTTGCCGGCCGCGATTTCCTGTGCGGCCTGGGAAATATTGCCCGAACCGCTGCGCACGTCGGCCGTAATCCCGCGCATGTTGCCACACACATTGCTTACCGCCTGCAACACCCGGCCAATTTCATCATCGGTTTTTACCTCGATGCTGCGCGTCAGATCGCCAGATGATACCGCCATAGCAATCTCTTCCACTTCACGCAGCGGACGCAGGATGGCCCGCAGCAGCGAAATACTCAGCAGTGCGCCCAGCACGATGGCACCGAGAATCAGGCCCAGCGCAGTGGCGCGATACAAGCTGTAGGCTGCATGCGCCTCTTCGAACACCTGCTCGCCCACGTCCATCTGCAGTTGCAGCAGTTGGGCCGCGCCTGTTTTTACCGGCTCGTAAAGGCCGTCGAGCTGTTCGTATACAATCTTTCGCGCTGTCTCGGTACGACCTTCGGACAATGCGGCCATGGTCGCTGTAAGCCCTTCCGCAACGAAACGTGTCCGGTCCTCACCCCATTGTTTCGCAAGTACGGTTTCCTCGGGCGTCAGGTTGGTCGCCAGATAGGCTTTCCATATGCTGGTAATTTCATCCCGGTTCTGCTCGATCATCGCCTTGTTATCGGCAATCAAGGCAGGCGTCGGCCGCGCTATCGCGTCCATCACCAGAATGCGATTGGCCATGACCCGCTGCACGATGTCACCAATCTGGCCGGCCGGTATCAACCGGTCATTGTAAACGCTGGCCAGGCCATGTTCGGTATCCTGCATGCCCTTGAGCGTGAGGCCGGTTGCAATCATCGCGAACAGGACCAGCACCGATACCATGCTCACGATGCGCCCGCGCACCCCCGGTTTACGCACCTTGTCGATCAGGCCCAGCAGACCGGTGCGGTAGACGCGGCCTTCCTTGACTTTCCAGCCGCGCGCCTTGCCCTCGCGGATTTTTCGATAGAGCGTTTCACCGAACTCCACCTGCTCGCGGGTCGGCCGCGTGCGCAGTGACATGAAACCGACCATGCGCCCGTTTTCAAAGATCGGATTGGCATTGGCCTCTACCCAGTAATAGCCGCCGTCCTTGCAGCGGTTCTTGACCAGGCCTTTCCAGGGCTTGCCGGCCTGCAGGGTGTCCCACAGATCCTTGAAAGCTTCCGGCGGCATGTCGGGGTGCCGCACGATGTTCTGCGGCGCACCGATCAGTTCCTCTTCGGCGAAGCCGCTGATTTCGAGGAAAGTGCGGTTGACATAAGTGATGATGCCCTTGAGATCAGTCTTGGATACGACACTGTCGCCATCCTTGAGCATACGCTCGACATTGTTTACGGGTAGATTGACGCGCATGAGTGCCTCCAGTTACGTTCCATGATTTGATGTGTCACGGTGATTTTCACCGCTTCAGAATTCCTGCCAGTCGCCGCCCGCAGGCGCCGCCTTGTTTACCGCACGCGCCGCCGCGCCGCGACCTGCCGCCGAGCCACGCGCCTTCCCCGCAGCCGGCTCGCTCACTGCGGCGGTTGCGGAACCGGCGCCAAAGAATTGCATGACCTCCACCAGTTTCCGCCCCTGCTCCTCGGCGGAGCGCGAGGCGGCCGCCGCTTCTTCTACCAGTGCCGCATTCTGCTGCGTCACCTCGTCCATCTGTGCGATTGCGCGATTGACCTGCTCGATGCCCGCCGACTGCTCCTGACTCGCCGCGGCGATCTCGGCAACGACATCCGTCACTTTCTTCACGCTCGCGACAATCTCGGTCAGGGTCTTTCCCGACTCATCAACCAGCGACGATCCGGCGCGGACTTTATCCACCGAATCCCCGATCAGATCCTTGATTTCCTTTGCCGCACCCGAAGACCGCTGGGCCAGGTTGCGAACTTCGGCCGCCACCACCGCGAAGCCGCGTCCCTGTTCACCGGCGCGCGCCGCTTCCACCGCGGCATTCAGTGCCAGCAGGTTGGTCTGGAAAGCAATCTCGTCAATGACACTGATGATGTCCGCGATCTTGCGGCTGGAGGCGTTGATTTGACCCATCGCCGACACCGCCATCGCGACCACCTGACCACCCTGTTCAGCCTGGCTGCGCGCGCCCAGTGCCAGTTCGTTGGCCTGACGCGCGTTGCCGGCGTTCTGTTGCACAGTCGAAGTCATCTGCTCCATCGACGAGGCGCTTTCCTCGAGCGCGGCCGCCTGTTCCTGGGTGCGCTGGCTGAGATCATCGTTACCGGCAGCAATTTCACGTGCCGAGGTGTTGACCGAGTCGGACGCGCAGCGCACCTCGCCAACGATCTGCGAAAGCTTTTCGCCCATCCGGCGCAGCGCGTTGAGCAGTTCGCCCAGTTCGTCGTTCCGCTCTATGCGGATGCTGTGATCAAGTTCGCCGTTCGCGATACGGCCGGCAACACTCACTGCCTGCTGCAGGGGCTGCACAATGGCCTTCACCAGCAGCCATGCCATCCACAGTACGAAGCCGGCACCAAGAACGATCGACACAATCGCAGTGGTGCGCATGACTGCGTAGAGTTCCGTGGCCTTATGATATTCCTCGCCGGCGATCTCCATCTGCAGCTTCAGAAGACTTTGCGTAACCTCGCCCACCGGCTCGTATAATGTTTCGGAAGTATGTACTTAACGAAACGTGCGTGGGTATTTGGGCTGTTCAGCCCGTTAATTAGCAACCACTAATCCTTCGGCTTCTTCTCTTTATCAGGCTTCGGCCAGCCTTCAGTTGGGCGCTCTTTCTTCAGGGCATCGCCCACGGCGTCCTCCCAGTCCTTGTCTATTTTGACGCGGTCTGGCTTTGGGCCGGTCTTACTCTTTCCGTCCTCAGTGCTGGCTTTCTTCACCATCATCAACATCCGACAGAACCAGTTTTTGAGCTTCCAGGAGCCGGATAAGCTTGCCTATCTCTTTTGGCCCCATGTCCCCAGATACCAGCAGCCGGTAGCTAATATCGCGTGAGAGTGGGCCACGCAGCCACTCTCGCTCGCTATCCGAAGTAGCGACACCTGGTATTGGAAGAGTTGGGGGATTGACTCGCGGTGGCTGGTTATCCGATTGTCCACCCTTGCCTTCAACAATTACTTCGCTCATTGGAATGCCCGTCTGACTTCCATCAATGAATACCCATGTCTGGCCTTCGTGTTCCTCAACCGCTCGCACACGCTTAGGTTGTTCGAGTTGGAGTACACCGCCAGACTCCCATTGCACCAGATCTCCGATCTCCGCATTGTTTTCACCTTCTGGGCCTTCGTCCTGCACGCTGGCTTTATCAGGATTTATATACGATAAGGCGTCTTTATATACCTTAATTATATCAGAAACAGCATTGGGATTATACTCGCGACTGACGAGATAGTGCCGTAAATTCTCACCCGAAGCTTTACCATCAGGGTATTCGGCCACCAGATCACGAATGATCTTAGGGGTAGTCGCAGCAGCCTCTAGTAGCTTACTCCTCTCCGGTGAAATCTCTCGTTCATCTCGGACGATGGATAAGCCCGCCTCTGTTAGATTTACCACGCGATCGTTGCCAACACCTTTATCATCTATTAAACCAAAGGCTTTCAGCGCAGCAATGCTCAATTTCCCACCGCTACTCTTCTCACTATAATCCCAGTGGCTCACAACAGCAGATACAGGTGCCGCGTGCTTCCCCTCTTTTTCATAGAGTTTTTTCGCCCGAGCCACGCATTCTGTGAGAGTCAAACCCGGGTACGAAGGACTACGATGCCGTTTTGCCATGACTTAATCTCCGCTTGAATTTCAAAGTCAGGCTATTTTATCTCCATGTGAGGAGATATATCAACTGAATTGTTTGACATATATCTCCGATAAGGTACAATTCCCCGCAATGAGGGTGCGGACCAAAAAGGAGGAATTAACTAGATGAGAAGAGCGAGAGGCTGGTCTGGCAGCCATGACCAAGCACCAAGAAGCAGAGGAAAGCTTGCTGGCCCCTGCTGCTACCTGGCGACCCAGATGGAACGATTATCATCTTGCCGACGTGGCGAAATTGGTATACGCGGTGGCTTTGGAAGCTACTGGACACTGATCCTTGGGAGAGGGGAGTCCATGCGGGTTCGAATCCTGTCGTCGGCATTTTCACAAAATGCTATAGCAGTATATATGCTGCGGGAGTAATTTCAATGGCAAAGAACGAGAAAACCTCGAAAAGCGTTGCTTCAAAAGCGGCAAAAATCCTTCGTAATCCGAGTTCTACGAAGGCCCAGAAGAGCGTAGCCGCATCTGCGCTCACCCAGGCCCCGGATAAGGGAAAGAAGGGCAAGAAGTAGTTAGTTAGGCTGTTTCAGCGAGTGGCTGGCTTATGTCAGTCACTCGTTTTATTGAACAATTGGGTATTGTGATCGTCCCGGACGCCTGCATATCATCACTGTCGGTATCGGCCAGGTTCGGTGCCAGCACTTTTGCGTCATCGCTCTCAAAGACCAGAAACCCTACAGACAAACAATTGCATACCGTGGGCGCCTCGATTGCCCCAATAAACTGCCAAGCCGGAACAGGCTGGCGGCTGTCCAGCCATTCAATGACAACAAGACGCGGAGTTTCAGGCACTTTTAACTGGCTCCCTGTAAAGAAGCCGTTTGCCATCTGCACCACGTATAGCCGCTACTGTGCGGTCGCCATCTTCTAGGTGACGGTAGTTATAACGAAACTCGTATTCTGAAAGATAGCGGTGTAAATGCTCTTTTGATACTGAATGATAGATGCCATTCAGACCGCGTTTAACGATTGAGAAGAAACCCTCAATCGTGTTGCTGTGCACATCACCGCGCACGTATTCTTTACGGGCATGATGGACAGCCGCATGACCATTCTTGAACTCAGCCCCAATACCACGGTAGGCCTGGTTCTCATCTGTTAGCAGCCGTGAAGCCTCTGGATCAATATTCTTCCTGATTTCCTTGCTCAGAGTCTTTGCTGTGACGTTGGCAATGACCTTGGTACGGACACGGCCTTTGCGCTCAACCATAGCCATAACGGCCTGCTTATTCGTTCCGCGCCCCGGTTTGCTCTGACCCTTGTAACGGGGCTTACCGCCGACATAGGTCTCATCAACCTCCACGTCCCCGGATAGTGGGCCGGGCGCTGAATCAGACATGGCGAACCGAATACGATGTAGCAGGAACAGAGCTGATTTGTACGAAATTCCGGTATGACGGTGAATCTCAAGCGCGCTGACGCCTTTTTTGCTGGTAGATGCACGCCAGAAGCCATAGCACCAGTGGCGCAGCGGAATGCGGCTATCCTCAAATACAGTGCCTTTTCGGACGGTGAACTGGCTCTTGCAGCCATTGCAGCGCCAGCGGAAGTTAGCCTGGCGCTCTTCCGTCTTGGAGTCCTTCATCTGATAAACGCTGGTGTCGCCACAATGCGGGCAGGCTGGATGATCGCCCCAACGCTGCTTTTCTAGGAATTCGACAGCCGCCGCTTCATCAGCGCAGGCGAGTGGAAGTTCCTGAATCACGGGGTCGTTCTTGGTGGATCGATTCTGTACTTTCTTGCCCATGGGTAAAATTATACTTGAGTAAACTCTTTTGTCAAGTAAAAAGTTAGTTCATTGGCATGCTGAGTCTGTGCTCAAGATATACTTGACATGGACGAAAAACTATAAGTACTATAGTTATCTATGGTCACAAACATAGTCGAAATATCTCGCATCATAAAGCCCCGGCGAGGCGAGGTGATAAACAAATTGCGGGCACGCCGACTGGTTTGTGAGATATCAAACGTTACCAAAGATATTTGTTTTACAGACCGCGCTAATGAGGATATGGGCAAAAAGCGTGTTACTAATGCACAAATAGTAGCTGCATTGCGATCTGGAGAATTAGTAAACGACCCGGAGTGGAGCATTGCCAATAAGGCGTGGGAATGCGAGACAGCACATAGTTTAGTAGCTGGACAGGATATCAAAATTTTATTTGCTATATATATAAATGACGATAGCGACGGGGAGAGGTGCCAGATTATAGTTTATTCAATACATTCAAGGGCTTAGATATGTATCATTACAAAACATGCGGATTGCCAGATATATGGTTATCCAATGGTTACCAAAAAATAGATACCCCATATGGCGTAGCAGAATCAATTGACGATCTAGATGGATTGCATAAAACAATTGCATTAGATGTTATTGACTCGGCTGAATTACTTACTGCTGACGAGGTTCGTTTTTTACGCAAAGAACTTGGTATGACCCAGCGACGTTTAGGTAACATTGTAGGCTACTCTTCTCAGTCGGTAGCACTGTGGGAGAAAGGTAAATCAAAAATAAAACCATCGGCAGACCGTATTATCAGGAAAGTATACTTAGAGTATGCTAACCAGAATGAAACAATTGTTAATCTGGTTGACCGCCTAAATAGCATAGATAAAGAAGACCATCGGCGTAGACGTACATATATTGAAGATTCAGAAAGGGGATGGAAGCCACAAGAAGCAGCGTAACCCACACACCCTTTATTCAGATTAAAGCCCTGGTTTATGCGGGGCTTTTTTTATTCTCGTCCCTTTCGTTAAGTACATACTTCCGTAATGTTTCCATCCGGTTCAGCACATGACGGCGCGCCTCGGCGTGCTGTCCGTCGCGCAGCAGCGCAATGGCCGGCTGCAGGCCCTGTGTAACAAACAGCTTGCGCTGTGCTGCGAACTGATCCGCGAGCCGGCGTTCTTCGGTCGTCAACCAGGTGGACATGTAGGCGTCCCAGATGTCACTGATCGATGCGATATTGGCTTCCACCGCCTCGGCATTGGCGCGACTGACTTCGCGATTTTCGCTCAACACCGCTCGACTGATCAGCAGCCGGTTCAACAGGATCAGGCGATCGATGCCAGCGAGCTGGTCCAGCGGTATGGTGCGATCTTCGTAGACGGTGCGTAACTCTTCCTTGACCTTGCCCAGGCTGACGACGCCCATGACGCCGATCGCAACCAGCAGCAGGATTGCGACACCCAGAGTGATGACGAGGCGCGCCTTGATGGTCAGTGACTTCATCTCATAATCCTTTGCCGTCGCCGCCGGCTATTCGCTGCCGGCCGAGGTGATTTCCCTGATCTCATCGGGGCGCAACAGGCAATCGATGTCGAGCAGCATCACCATGTGATCTCCCACCGTAGCCAGTCCGTTGATGAAGTCGGCATCCACCGCAGTGCCAAAATCCGGTTTGGGCCGGATATCCGTTGCCGCGATATTCAGCACATCAGAAACGGCGTCGACGACGATCCCGAAGGTGCGTTCGCGCCCCTCGGTGACCAGCGACAACACGATGACCACGGTGGTCGGTGTGTATTCCACGGTGTCGAGATTGAAACGCATGCGCAGGTCGACGATCGGCACAATGGTGCCGCGCAGATTCAGCACCCCTTTCAGGTAGTCCGGTGCATTCGGAATGATGGTGACCGGCGTCCAGCCCTTGATTTCCTGCACGCGCAGGATATCAACGCCGTATTCCTCGTTCGCCAGCGAAAAAGTGAGAAACTGGTTCGAGGCGTCGTCGCCGGATTCCGGCCCGCCCGAAGTACGTTCCGTGGTTGTCATGGCTTGCGTCATAATTTGCTCCTTGTTCCTAAGCCGATTTGCGCGCGGCGTCGAGCGACGGCGCATTGGTCAGACGAATCAGTCCGGGGACATCCATGATCAGTGCAACCGAGCCGTCGCCGAGTATGGTTGCCCCGGAGACACCTTCGACGCGGCGATAATTGGATTCGAGGCTCTTGATCACAACCTGCTGCTGACCAAGCAGCTCATCGACAAAAACACCCGCCTTCTGCCCGTCGCCTTCGACTACCACCAGCAGACCCTCGGTCAGATTCTCCGTATCCGCCTGAATATTGAAGAGACGGTGGAGCCGTATCACAGACAGGTAGTCGTCGCGCAGCCGGTACACTTCTGCCATGCCGGCGACCAGGTTGATCAGTTCCTCGCGAGCCTGCAAAGATTCGATAATGGAAACCAGTGGAATGATGTAAATCTGGTCACCGACGCGCACCAGCTGCCCGTCGAGAATCGCCAGCGTCAACGGCAACCGTATAATAAAGCGCGAACCTTTGCCCTGCTGCGAATGCACTTCGACGCTGCCGCCCAACGACTGGATGTTGCGTCGCACCACGTCCATACCGACGCCGCGACCCGATACATCGCTGACAGCATCGACGGTGGAAAAGCCCGGCTGGAAAATCAGGTCGCAGATTTTCTCGTCGGTCATTTCAGCCACTTCGTCGTCACTTACCACGCCACGTTCGACCGCTTTGCCAAGGATCTTCTCGCGATTCAGCCCTGCGCCATCATCGCTGATCTCGATAACGATATTGCCGCCCTGGTGGCAGGCGTCCAGATGCAAAGTGCCGACTGCCGGTTTGCCGGCAGCGGTTCGCACCTCCGGCGTTTCGATGCCATGATCAATCGCATTGCGCACCAGGTGCACCAGCGGATCACTGATTTTTTCCATCACGGTTTTATCGAGTTCGGTATTTTCACCCGACAGGCGCAGATCGATCTGCTTGTCGAGCTTGCCGCCCAGGTCGTGGACCAGGCGCGGAAAGCGATTGAACGCGAAGCTGATCGGCAACATGCGAATGCGCATGACCGACTCCTGCAGTTCCCGCGTATTGCGTTCCAGTTCGGCCAGGCCGTCACAGAGCTTCTCGATCTGCGATTCGGTGGCACCCAGCGACAGACTCTCGCCGATCTGACCCAGCATCGACTGGGTAATTACCAGCTCGCCAACCATATTGATCAGCGCATCGATTTTATTGGTACCGACACGAATCGAACTGGCATCGGCGGTCGCTGCCGAGCCCCGGCGATCCTCGCTCTGCCGGCGGTCGGTGCGGCGGCGTTCCGCCACCAGCTCCCCGGCAACCGTTGGATCGCTCGCGGCATCCACTGCCGGGTCCTGCTGCGGCGCGGCCAGCGGCTCGATAGTCAGCGTGGACTCATCCGCCACCCAGGCGAATGCTTCATCGATAGCCGCACGTTCGACCTCAGCGTGCAATTCCAGATCCCAGCCGAGCAGGCAGGACTCAGGATCCAGCGCTGGCCATTCGGGTAGCGCCGAGTCGTCCAGTCGCACCCGCAATTCACCAAGATCAGCAAGTTCACGCAAAATGCGCAACGGATCGTTGCCGGTACGCAGGATGTCCGGGTGTGGCCGAAAATGGATCCGCCAACCACCTGCAGCGGCCGCCGTGGCGACAGTCGCGGCAGTCGCTTCGCCACCGCCCTGCCCAAGCTCCGCCCGCAGCTGCGCCTGCAGTACATCGACAGCTGCCTGATCGACCGCTGCGCCGCCCTGTGCGGCAGCCACCAGCTCACGCAAAGCGTCGACCGCGCGCAGCAGCAGTGCTACCAGTCCCTGACTGACGTCACGGCTTCCATCGCGCACTTCGTCGAGCAAGGTCTCAAGAACGTGCGTGAAATCGGCAAGTGCGGTGAAACCGAAGGTCGCACTGCCACCCTTAATAGAGTGTGCAGCGCGAAAGATGCTGTTTATCATCTCGGCATCAACCGCGCCGGCATCGAGATTCAGCAACGCCGACTCCATCAGATCCAGGCCTTCCAGGCTCTCTTCAAAGAAGGTCTGATGAAATTGCTCCATGCCGGTTGTGGTCGACATTATCCGAGGACCTTTTTGATGGTGGCGAGAAGTTGTTCCGGATTGAAGGGTTTGACGATCCAGCCGGTGGCGCCTGCCGCCTTGCCTTCCTGTTTCTTGTTGGCCGCCGACTCAGTGGTCAGCATCAGCATCGGGGTAAACTTGTAATTGGGCAGCGTGCGGAGGTTTTTGATCAGGGTGATGCCATCCATTTTCGGCATGTTGACGTCGGTCAGAACCAGGTTCACCTGTTTGCCGCGTGCCATGGCAAGTGCCTGTTCTCCGTCTGCAGCTTCGACGACGTCGTAGCCGGCTCCCTTGAGCGTGAAGCTCACCATCTGTCGCATCGAGGTCGAATCGTCGACCGCAAGTATCGTTGCCATTGTTCAGGTTCCTTGTTGCGGTTGGGGAATAATGAAGGTCATGTCTCGAGTCCGAGCGCGGCGGCCATGCCCAGCAGGGCGGCGGCCTCCTTCAGTCGTGGCGGAGCACCGGTCCAGGTGGTTTTCAGACCTTGAGCCCTGGCGCTGTTGCAGAACACCAGCAACAGTTGCATACCGGCAGCATCAACGTGCTCCACTGCAGTGGCATTCAGCTTTATGGGTTTCGCGCTATCGAGTGCAGCGCTCAGGACCTGTTTGAGTTCATCGGCGCCAGCGATATCGAGACTCGCCGGTAACGGCAGGACACGAGCGCGTGGAGCCCGAGCGCGTTTGGGTGTAGTTTTCCTTTCCGCCACAACATGTCTCCTGATGACCAGACGCGAGCGGCAAATCGGCGCATAGGCGACGACAGTTATCACGACCAGTCATTCAACAAAGTAAGTGTGGAAAGGCGAGGACGGGGCCTTCCTGAGGAGCGCCAAAACACTGGATTTTCCTTTGAAAAACCAGTGTATTGGCGTTGCACCAGGTCTCTGGTGCGTTTCCTGTTCCCGCTAGCGTCTCAATTGGAAAAAACCTGAGCGCGGAGCCAGGTCTTTATTCGTGATGCTGCGGGAAGTGCCGTAATTCCGGCACCGAAACCCTCATGAAAGTGAAGCAGCAAGATGTGCGCCAGTCTCCTGGCCACGATTACATTTTACGATGGGTACTCAACCAGGCAAGCAGTGCATCACCGGGCATCGGTTTACTGAGCAGAAATCCCTGCATCTGATCACAGCCGTGCTGACGCAGGAATTCCAGCTGTTCCGGCGTCTCTACGCCTTCGGCAACCACCTTGAGATGCAGCCGTTCGGCCATAGCCACGACCGCGGTGACAATGGCAGCATCATCTTCATCATCGCAGATGTCACGCACGAAGGTTCGGTCGATCTTGAGTGTGTCGATTGAAAAACGCTTGAGGTAAGCGAGTGAAGAATAGCCGGTGCCGAAGTCGTCGATCGCGACCTTGACGCCGTGTTCCTTGAGGCGCTGCAGACTCCCGGTGGCGCGTCCGACATCGTCCATCAGCGCACTTTCGGTAATTTCCAGCTCCAGTTTTTCGGGCGGCATCGCGTAGGTGGACAATGCATCCATGACCACCGCACAGACATCGTCGCGGCGGAACTGATGCATGGAAACGTTGACTGCCACCTCCAGGTGCGCCAATCCGGATTCGCGCCAGCTGCACGCCTGGCGACAGGCCTCCTGCAACACCCAGCGCCCCACCGGCACGATCATGCCGGTGTCTTCCAGAGTCGGAATGAATTCTGCCGGCGCCACCAGACCCAACTGCGGGTGCTGCCAGCGCAATAGCGCTTCCACACCGACGACCGTGCCGCTGCGCAAATCCAGTTTCGGCTGGTAATGCAGCACGAACTCGTCGCGCTCCAGTGCCCTGCGCAGTTTGTTTTCCAGCTCCAGCCGCTCGAAGGCGCGCGCATTCATGTCCGCGGTGTAAAAGCGATAACTGTTGCGTCCATCGGCCTTGGCGCGATACATGGCAACATCGGCATTGCGCAACAGCACCTCGACATCTTCGCCATCCTGCGGATACAGACAGATGCCGATGCTGAAGGTCAGGAAAAATTCATAGCCATCGAGGCTGAAAGGATACTGCATCGCATTGACCAGTTTTTCCAGTATCGGCATCACGTCGTCCGAATGCTCCAGGTCTTCGATCAAGGCCGCAAATTCATCACCGCCGAGCCGCGCCACCGTATCATCCTGACGCAGGCAATCACCCAGGCGCCCCGCTACCGCACACAGCAGGCGATCGCCGGCTTCGTGCCCGAGCGTATCGTTAATCTTCTTGAAGTGGTCCAGATCCAGAAACAGTATTGCCATCTGCTTCTTGTGGCGGGCCGCGCGGATCATCGCACGTTGCAGGCGACTTGCCAGCAGCAGCCGGTTTGGCATTCCGGTCAGCACATCGTGATGGGCGAGATAGTCGAGACGCTGCTGCACCTGCATTCGATCACTGATGTCTTTTCCGGTGGAGACAAAATGGGTAATCGCGCCGCTAAGTGCGTCGCGTATCGGGGAAATGGTTTTTTCCTCATAATACAGCTCGCCATCCTTGCGCCGATTGATGAACACGTCGCGAAACACCTCGCCGCACACGATCGTCTGCCACAGCCGCGCATAGAAACTGCTGCTGTGTTTTCCGGACTTGACGATGCGCGGTGTCCTGCCCATCACTTCGGCGCGGCAGTAACCGGTTGTCTCCTCAAAGGCGTGATTCACATATTCGATGCGACCACTGCGATCTGTGATGGCGACCGAATCAGCAGTCTGTTCAAGTGCGCCGGCCAGCTTGGCGAGTTCGCCTTCGGCACTTTTTCGCGCAGTGATGTCACGCACGACGCCAATGAGCATCAGCCGTTCATCCAGACGCATCTCGCTGATCGTCAGTTCCATCGGGAACAGACTGCCATCCTTGCGCCGCCCCTGCAGTTCGCCGGAGCCCGGCGCCAGCCATCGATCGGCTGCACGATGCTGCGCGTTCCGCCTTTCCCCCAGCAGCTTCTGCATGCCGCAACCGCGCATATCCGCTTCCGTATAGCCGAACAAACGTTCGGCTGCAACGTTTAATGACTCGATCAGACCCTGCTGATCCATGCTGACAATGCCATCGGCAACATTATCGAGCACCGCCTGAATCCGTGCTCCCGACTGCCGGCTGGTGCTGCGAAGCTGTTCCCGCTCAGTCACATCTTCGAGAATCAGTACTAATACAGCGCGACTGAGATCGCCCAGCGCCAGATGTTGTTGTTCAGCGAGACCGGTTGCCAGCGGCGCCAGCGTCGCGTCCAGAATACGCATGGGCCCGGTCTCGCCATCCCACTGCACCGTAAAACGCTGTGTCACCTGGCTGCCAAGCACCTGTGTCGCATAGTCCTGCAACTGCGGGTGGTCGAACAGTTCAGTAAGCCTACGTCCTGTCAGTGCGCTATGCCCGACTTCCAGCAGGCGGTCCATGAAGCGGTTGGCTGACAGCACTTCCAGATCCGCTGACAGAACCAGCAGGCCTGCCGGTACGCTGCAGATCACGCTTTCAGCGTAATCCTTGAGCGCCAGGATTGACTGGCGGTCCGCATGAAAGTAGGTTTCCAGAGCCAGACCCATATCGAAGAACACGATCTTGAGAATCGCCCGTACTGTATCAGTGCGACTGGCGACATCCTCGTCGGCATTCTCCCAGACGCAGGGCAGCAACTCAGTGAGATACTTGCAATAGGCGCCCAGATACCACTGCGGATCCAGCCCGACACGTTGATGGACAAGGCCCACCCGCAACCGGTTGGTAACATAATCCCAGTCGTATACACCCTGGGTCAGACTTTCGAAGTATTCACCCTGGCGATCGCGAAGGCGTTTCTTTACTGCAGAATCCTTGATCAGGTTCCGCGTGGATTCGAATTCCAGCAGATGCGCATGGAAGGCATCGATAAATCGCATCCGCGCACCATGCAACTGATCATGTTGAGCGCCCAGCCGTTCGGCATCGGATGCATGAAACCCCAGAAACGCCTTGCGGGTAGCGATTTCCTCTTCGTTGAGATCCAGTTCCGCCATTACAGCGTTGATCATTTCGTCTATAGAATCCATAAGCGCGAAGACTGAAGCCTTCTCTCCCAATCCTGTGCAACAGGACAGTCGCTCACCGCATCACTGCGCAGCGTCGACCGACGGATTGTCTTGCATGGTGCTCTTCGCCGGATAAAGACAGGCGGACCAGGGATCTGTTCTGGAAGGAGCGGGCTCTGAGCTCCAGGCACCAGGGTTGTTGCTAACTGTGCCTTCTTGTGGACACGCTTGTTACCAGGCGTAAAAAATCAAACCTCAGCCGGCGCCGCTGATACTGGATTCCGCACTGTTGACCAGCTCGGCAGCCACTTCGCTGAGCTTGCGCCGCTGGGACCGCGCCTCGGCCCGCAGCCGCTCGAAAGCCGCCTGTTCGGACAGATGGTGACGTGCCATCAGAATTCCCACTGCGGTACTGGTCTGACGGCCGAGCCGTAGTGCCGCCGATAACTGCGCCTCTTCCCTGAGCAAGGCACACAGCTCTTTTCCGCGCAGCAATGCCGCATCGACAGTCGGCAATATCTGCTGCACGTC
Organism: Thiogranum sp.; assembly: GCA_024636585.1. Lineage (GTDB taxonomy): Bacteria > Pseudomonadota > Gammaproteobacteria > DSM-19610 > DSM-19610 > Thiogranum. Next base: position 72,968 of record JAGXGS010000021.1, read on the forward strand.
CAGCGGTTTCACGAGGTATCCGAGGGCGCCTGCCTGCACCGCCTCGGTGACCATCGAGGCATCACCATAGGCAGACAGAAACATGAATGGAGTGTCGGTGTGTGAACGTAGCCACAGGGCCACATCGAGCCCGCTTTTTGTCGGCATGCGCATATCGAGGATCACAAGATCGGGTTTTTGTTCGCAGGCGATGCGTATCGCTTCCTCACCGTCACTGGCTTCCAGCACCCTGTGCCCGGCTCGCCGCAGCCCCTCCGCGAGCGTCGCCAGCACCAGACGATCATCGTCAGCGATCAATAAAGTTGCACTGCACATACCAAAACCTTGAATTCTACGTTTCCGCGTCCTGCGTTCAACCGACTGTCACGGGACTGCTTCCACAGGAATCCTGGACGCCGCTCGGCGTATCTGCTCTCGCCCAAAAAGGGAAGCTGGTTTAATTTGGGGGCAGTCATTTTTCATCGCCCCCGGGAGCGGGCTCTTGGCCCCGGGAAAAGATCACGGCTAAGTTTGTTTCAGATTTAAGTTATAGCGGAGTTGCCGGCGCTATGCAACCGCCGGATTGTGCTTCACCACCGGTGACCATAGCTGCAATCGCACCTCAACGTGCTGCATCCCCTGCACAAACTCAAGCCGTGCGCCAGTGTGAGGCAGCAGAGATCTGACCAGTCCCAGTCCGGTCCCGGCGCCCTGTCCGGACACATAATCAAATCCTTCGGGCAGCACGCCTGTATTCACGACCTTCAACTCCGCGCCATCGCCCCGCTCGGACAGAACGATCCGTACGTTGCTGCTTCTGGCACCCTCTGCGCTGTGTTTGACTGCATTCAGAATCAGTTCATTGATCACCAGGGCCAATGGCACCGCCTCGTTCTTGTCCACCATCACCGCTTGCTCAACAGTGAGGTCCACCTCGGGTTCCGTAGTGGCGCGCGCGAGGCTGCTGGTATTACGCGCGATCGCGCATATCATGTCACACAAGCGGATATACAGGTCATCGCCCTGGCCCTGCAATCCGTGCACGACCGATATTGATTGCACCTGACCGACCGCCGCGTTGACTGCCGCCGCGAGTTCGGGACTGCGGCTGGCATGTTCGCGAAGCAGGCCGACCACCCCCTGCAGGTTGTTCTTGATGCGATGATGTACCTCGCGCACCAGTGCCTTCTTGTGCTGCTGCTCCCGGGCAAAACGCACAGCTTCACGCTGGCGGCGTTCGGTCACATCGCGGAATATGCCCTGGACGATCTGCCGGTCGCCGCAGCGAATCAGGATCGCGGCGACCTCCACGCGCAACACACTGCCATCTTTGCGCAACACCGGATGTTCTACCAGCGTTGTGTCGCCATCGTTCACCAGGCTCTGGAACACTTCACGAACTCTCGCGTGCTCTTCCGGCGGATGCAGCACAGTTGCGTGCAGGCGCAGCAGCTCGTCACGACGGTAGCCCAGCATAATCTCGGCGCGGCGGTTGGCGTCCGTCAGGTTGCCGGCGGTATCTGCGGTGAGAATGGCATCGACGGCATTTTCCATAAACGCACGGTACTTCTGCTCGGATGCCGACAGTTCCTGTTCGAAACGTTTCTGTTCGGTGATATCCACTGCCACGCTGAGGATCGCCTGACTGTCAGCGCCCGGAGGCGTATACGGCACTTTGAGCGTGCGCAGAATCCGCGCCCCCAGCCCATCGGTGTAGGGCTCCTCGACCAGCATCGGCTGTCCGGCCTCCAGCACCCATCGCTCGTCGGCACGTATCTGTCGCATTTCACTCGGCTCGGCGTGCAGCTCGCCGTGAAGATGTCCCGTGGTTTCTTTTACCGAACGGCCATACCCCTCGGCAACAGCCTGGTTGACGAACAGCAAACGGCCTTCCGCATCCTTGCAATAAATCATGTGCGGCACCAGGTCGATGATCTGGCGCAGATGGCGCTCGCTGTTAGCCAGTGCAGTCTCGGCAGCGTGGCGCTGCGTCAGGTCGCGGCTGATGCCGCGGAGACCGCAGCATGTTTCGCCGCCATCGAACACTGGCACGGCACTGCTCTCCAGCAACACCGGGCGTCCGTCCCGGTGCAGCCAGACAGTCTCGACGCCTTCGAATGCCTCGCCCCGCCCCATGCAACTGGCAAAGATCCCGCCGCCCTGCCTGGCCTGCTCCGCGGACATAAAGTCGCGGGGCGCCTTGCCCAGCACTTCGCCGGCTGAATAGCCGAGGATCTCGAGACTTCGGGGGCTGGCATAGCAAAAGCAGCCGTCGCTGCCGATTTCCCATAGCCAGTCTCTGGAAACTTCCACCATCGCGCGAAACCGTTCGGCAGCCTGGCGCAGCGCCTGCTCCCTCGCCGCGTACCGGGCAATCTCCTGCTGCAGGTGAGCGGTGTGCTCAGCCAACTGGCGTTCAAACTCGCTGGGCGCCTGTATGTCGTCCATCCTCACCTCTTGCAGGAACAAGCCTTCCCCAAGGATACCCGGATACCGGTGCGCCGCAAGCGTAAGCCGATACTGTTTCCCGGGAGGCGATCTGTGTCACCATATCGTACCTCCCGGCCAACTTCGTAGCGCATCCTATGTCTATAGACGAGCATCACCCGTCCACCTCTGCGGGTGGAGACCTCTCTGCAAGCCGGATACAGCAGACCGACAACGACCTGCAGCTGCTCGCGTCGATTCTTGAACATACCCATATGCTGGTTGCTTATCTCGATACCGGGCTGAATTTCGTACGTGTCAATCACGCCTATGCGCGCGCTGATAACCAGACCCCGGAATACTTCGTCGGGAAGAATCATTTTGCGCTTTATCCTCACCCTGAAAATGAAATAATTTTCAGGCGTGTCATCAGCTCCGGCATGCCATATTTTGCACATGCGCGGGCTTTCGAATACGCCGCCGATCCGCAACGCGGCACCAGCTACTGGGACTGGAGTCTGATGCCGACCAAAACTGACGACGGCAGGGTCACTGGCCTGGTATTCACGCTCGCGGATGTAACCGAGCTGGTGTCTTCCCGTCAGGACGTGATGCTGTTCAAGTCGATCGTTCGATCATCCAGCGAAGCCATTGTCATTGCCGATCAGCGCGGACACGCGGTGTTCGTGAACCAGGCTTACGAAGAGCTGTTCGGGCATGCTGCGGACGCAGTACGTGGCCGCGATTGTCTGCGTGAGTTTATCGATCCGGCGAGCCTTCCATCCGACATCAACGACCTGCTGCTTTGCGGAGCCAGCGCCATCTGGGAAGGTGAAGCGGCGGCAGTGGATAGAAACGGCCGCCGTTTCCCGGTGTGGATGCGCCTCGACTGTGCCAGTCACGAGGAAGCCAGCAATCACCATTATGTCGTGTTCGCGCATGACATCACCGCGCAGAAACAACAGGAGCAACAGCGCCTCGACGAAGAAAAGCTCCGCCACGAAACATTCATTCGCGAAATTCATCATCGCATCAAGAATCATCTGCAGGGGGTCATCGGACTGCTCAGGAACAGCATGGCGGAAGAGCCATCGGTGCCGGAAAACTTCAATGTCCTGATCAGCAAGATCAGCGCTCTGGCCGGCGTCTATAGCATCAGCAGCAGACATTTAGGCCCGGCGCTGCCGCTGGCGGACATCCTGAATTCGGTAACCACGTCGATCAGTTGCTCTCCCGGCACCCTCTGCCGGCTTGACGCCGATAATCCGGGGCCGGCCGTATGGATCGACAGCGACGAGTCCGTGCCGATCGCGCTGGTGCTGAATGAGCTTGTAACCAACGCCTGCAAGCATCGACGGAATGCCGCTGCGCCAGTAACGATCAGCCTGCGCATGGATGGATCGCAGGCGGTAGTACGCATCAGCAGTGCCGGCTGCCTGCCACCCGGCCTTTCATTCCAGCAGCGCACCGGGATTGGCATGGGTCTCTCACTGGTGCACAGCCTGTTGCCGCGCGACTGCGCTGCACTGTCGATTGAACAGTGTGGAACAGACGTCATTGCCCGGTTGACGATGGCGCCACCGCTGCTGGTCCTGGCGGCTGGCGAATAACCCCAGGGCGCTACGCTACACTTGTATTCTGATCAGGTGGCGGGCAACGGGAGGCAGACATGTTCCATACTGACGGCGGCATGGTTTTCGGCGGATTTTTCATGTGGATCTTCTGGTTGCTGGTGGTGATACTGACATTTGCGGCGATCTGGTATCTGGCCACCAACACCAGCGGCGGAAGACGATCATCGCTCCCACCGGAAGAAGACGCACTGGAGATTCTCAGGAAGCGCTATGCACGCGGCGAAATCGATTCGGAAGAATACCAGCACCGGCGACAGCAACTGGAGAAATAATCGCCGCCAGATAACCACCGCGATGCATTGAAAAATCTCAATGCACGCTGTCTTTGGCAGACACAGTATACGCAGGTGCCCGAATCCCCAATGAAGCAGCAGCATATTCTGAAGCCAGGCAGGAACTGCTGGCGCATCCGGCGCGCCGAACGGGTGGCATTCCTGATCGATCCTGCGCCCTACTTCGAAAACCTTTACGATGCGCTCAACCAGGCGAGAGACCAGGTGCTGGTTCTGTCCTGGGACATTTACAGTCGCCTGCGCCTGATCGGGCTGCCGGACCGCGGGAACCGCAAGCGCCCCGATCTCACAAAGCTGCTGAACCTGCTGGTGGAGCGGCATCCGGACCTGCAGATCTACCTGCTGAACTGGGACTATTCAGTCTTCCATACTCTGTCGCGCGAATGGCTGCCCGCCCACCGGCTCGACTGGTCGACGCATGCCCAGGTGCATTTCAAACTGGACCACCAGGTCCCGATCGGCTCCTCGCATCACCAGAAAGTTATCGTCATCGACGACGCCCTGGCTTTTGCAGGCGGCATGGATCTCACCCGTGAACGCTGGGACACCAGCGAACACCGGCGTCGCGACGCGCGCCGCAAGGCCGTGGACGGCAGCCGCGGGCGATCCTATCATGACGTGCAGATGGCAGTATCCGGCCCGGTCGCCGGCGCGCTCGGCGATCTGGCCCGGGAGCGCTGGCGACGCGCCACTGGCCAGGTTCTTCCATGCTCCGCGCGCGCCGGTGCGGACGTCTGGCCAACTGGACTGACAGTTGACCTGAAAGATGTCGATGTGGCCATCGCACGCACCGAACCGATCAACGGCGACCACGGCGAAGTGCGGGAAATCGAAAATCTGTACCTGGATGCCATCGCGGCGGCGGATCGCTACATCTATATAGAGAACCAGTATTTCACTGCCCCGGCAGTGGCAAAAGCACTTGCCGCCCGACTGGCGGATCCCGAAGGTCCGGACATCATCATCAATATGCCGTTGGCCACTGATGGCTGGTTCGCCAATCTGTCCATGGACGTCATGCGCGTCCGTCTGATCAAACAGCTGCGCGCGGCCGACCGACACCAGCGACTGGCGATCTACTATCCACACCTGCCGCAGCGACGCGCCGAACCCATCAACCTGCACAGCAAGTTGATGATCGTGGACGACCGGTTCCTGCGTATCGGTTCAGCCAATCTCAACAACCGCTCCTTCGGGCTCGACACCGAATGCGACCTCGCCATCGAGGCCAGGGCTGGTCAGCAACGGGTGATCGATGCCATACGCGCATTGCGCAACCGGCTGCTCGGAGAACACCTGCAGGTAAGTTCACAAGCCATCGATGCGGCCGAACAACGACATCAGTCGCTGCGACATGCCATCGAATCCTTGCGCAGCAGCGGGCGCAGCCTGTACGAACTGGAACCGGAGCTGGCGCACATCCAGCACAGCCCCTTCAGTGATGCGGAACTGATCGATCCCGAGCGCCCGGTCAGTCCGGACACGCTGCTGGATCGTCTGGTAGCCGTCCAGGACACCCGGCCGGCCGGGCGCAGAGTGCTCGGCTGGCTGCTGGCAGTGTTCGCCACGCTGACGGCGGCAGCGGCAGCCTGGCATTTCAGCGATGTTTCGGAATGGGTGGACGCCGCCCTGCTGAGCGAGCGCATGGCGCAAATACGTAGCGCGCCTGCAAGCCCGCTGATTTTTATCGCCGGTTTCGTAATCGCGGGGTTTCTACTGGTACCGCTGACGGTCATGGTAATCGCCACAGCGGTGCTGTTCGGGCCGCTGTATGGCTTTGCCTACGCCTTCAGCGGCGCCCTGGCAAGCGCCGTTGCCGGCTACGCGGCAGGTGTCGCGATAGGCCGTCATGGTGTACGCAAGCTGGTCGGAAGGCGCGTCCAAATCGTGAGCCATCGACTGGGTGAACGCGGGCTACTGGCGGTCATGGCGGCGCGCGTAGTGCCGGTGGCGCCGTTCACTGTAATCAATCTGGTAGCCGGTGCTTCGTATATCCGGCTACGCGATTTCACCTGGGGCACTGCTCTCGGAATAATCCCCGGCATGCTGGCGATTGTATTGCTGGTTGATCGCGCCACCGCCACCCTGCGCGATCCGGGCTGGACCAATATCCTGACCCTGATCCTGGTGAGCCTGATAATCCTTGTCGCCGGTTACCTGCTCTCCCGGCAACTGCTGGCACACACCCCGGCACAGCCGCACAAGCCAAGGAACCTCTGATTAATCCGTGACTGCGAGGCGCGTGCCGACGTGGCAATCTCCAGGCGCTTGATTCTGCTGTATGAGATTGCCACGCTTCGCTCGCAATGACGTGGAGATCTCAATTAATAAGAGGCGCCCTAGCTCTCGGCCTCACTGGCCAGCGCGCCCAGATCGCAACGGAAACATTCAGTATCGCCCTTGTCCAGCGGCACCAGGATCTCGAGTCGCTTGAAATCGGCGAGCGTCCGACTGATGCTCTCCGGCGTCACGCCCAGCACCTCGGACATTTCCTCGCCCGTCAGCAGCACCACTTCGCGCGGCCCGTGTTCGTCATCCATGTCGATAAGAAACTGCACCAGTCGCGCCACCCGGCCGCGTACCGCGCCGGTAGAGAAGTCAGTGATCCAGGCGTCGGCGGCATTCAGGGAACGGTGCCACTGTTCCAGCAATTGGCTGTAGGCAAGCGGATCGTCATCTTTCAACGACAGCAACACGTTGAGCGGAATCTGGTATGCCTCGACCTGGTCGACGGCGATGGCGGTGTGTCCGTGCGCGTCGCCGAGCAGCCCGTTGAGTCCGAGTACGCTGCCGCGTTTGTGCAGGCGCACAATGCGAGCCCGCCCATCGGGAAGATAACTGAGTAACTTTACCTTGCCGCGGCGTGGCACATACAGCACCTCGACATCAGCGCCCTCGTTGTATAGCGTTTCACCTGGCTGATACACGCTCGACCGCGTCAGTACCGGCTCCTGGCGCAATAAATCAATGATCGTGGCGTCGACTCCGGCGCGGCGCAGTTCTTCCGCTGCCCGCAGTCCTGCGGATGGTTGACTACCGGCAAGTTCTTCTTGTCGCATCGATATCGTCTCCACTGTCGGTGCCTCAGCGCTTTTTTACCATACCAGAACGCAATGAAATTTATCAATGCTATGGCAGTGGGGCCTTTCTTATACTTGTGGTTTGACAAGATAACCGCAGCCTGGAGATACACATGAGCAAACCTCACGAATTACCACCGCTACCCTACGAACTGAACGCGCTGGAACCGGAAATCTCGCGCGAAACTCTGGAATACCACTATGGAAAACATCACGCCACTTACGTGAACAAGCTCAATAAACTGATCGAGAATTCCGAGTATTCCGACATGCCACTGGTGGACATAGTCAGAACCGCCGACGGCGCCATATTCAACAATGCGGCGCAGGTCTGGAACCATACATTCTACTGGAGCTGCCTGAGCCCTGAGGGCGGCGGCGCACCGGAACATGAAGTGGCACAGGCCATCGAACGGGATTTCTCGTCATTCGAATCGTTTCGCGAGAAGTTCGACGAGGCCGCCACCGGACAGTTCGGGTCCGGCTGGGTATGGCTGGTACGTCAAGCAAACGGTCAGCTTGAAGTATTCAGCACCGGGAATGCCGATACACCGATCCGCAACGGAGCGACACCGTTACTGACCTGCGACGTCTGGGAACACGCCTATTACCTCGACTATCGCAACAGCCGCCCTGATTATCTGAAGGCATTCTGGAAACGTGTCAACTGGGAGTTCGTAAACCAGCAGTTTCTGATCGCCAGCGAGCAGCAACAGGCCGGTCACGCAGTCAACCAGTAGCGCCCGTTACCCGAAGTCCCTGCCTGCCTGGTGAAAAGCGCCGGGCAGGCGGGGCAGCGCGTTACGGGTAAGAATGCCGCTGGTAGTGCCTGAACAACTGCATGTCGTAATCGTGTTCGATAGCGCGCTGATCATAAGGCGGAGCACTGCACATTGCTTCGTGGGTCAGGTCGACGCGCAGGCTGCGCTGCACCCAGTCGACCATCTCGATCCATCCGGGATTGATGACCAGCAGCCGGTCCCCGGCATCGATTTCCAGATAACGGATTGCCCAGTAACGTGCATCGATCACGATGTCGCGAATCCGGCCGACCTCAGCGTCCCGGGCCATCAGCGTGCAGCCAGTGATTTCCGCGGCACCATGCAGCCGGGTCTGATCAGAGCGCAATGCCGTGACTCTGGGCATCGCGCCTGCCAGTGTCCGGCGGTCGCTGGCGCGCGGGAGATCAGTCAGTGCGGGGTCCCAGTACCGCGGCCAGCCATAATACTGGTAGAGACTTTCCTCATCACCCTGCGAAATAGGTCGCCTGCTGCTGACCGGCGGACTGGCTTCGATCTGTCCACGTTCCAGCTCAATATGGATAAGGTTCTGGTGCTCGAATATTTCACCGACGGCGACCGGCGGGATCAGCAGTTGTTTAGCGTCCGGAGAATGACCGCCAGCCATGGCCAGGTAACGCAGTCTCCAGGTCACATCATCGAAATACAGTTCCTCCAGCACACCGATTTCGCCGTCTACGGCATGCAGCACGCAATGCCGCAGCCGCGCTGCGGAATGCACATCATTGACGATGGCCGCGTTGTTCGTTTCGGGCAGGCCCCGCCCCTTTTTTCCGGATTTACTCTGCATCATTTATTAACCGCTTAGCATCCATCTCCATTCCCGGTGAGTCGCCACAGTTTGGCTGCCAGCTGCCTGAGATTGCCGCGTCACTGCGTTCCTCGCAATGACGGCGACGTTGCCAGGACACTGGGCAAATCGCTCCTGTCGGTTTGGCATTTGACAACCTATGCGGATGCCGGGAGCTGCGCATTGAAAAACCTCAATCACGAGCAATCACCAGAGCAACAACCATCCCACCAGCAGGCCGGTCGCCGAACTCACCAGTAATGGCACGCCGACACGCAGGCCGATGCGGGCGCCGCCGATGACGGCTGCCATACCGCCCTTGACGAGGCTGTTGACAGCGGCCGCGATCAGTATGCCGCTGACTGCGATGCGGATGCCCAGCTGATCTTCGCTCATACGCGCCAGCGATAACGTAATAGCATCGACATCAGCGACGCCCGAGGCCACCGCCAGCATCAGGACACCGGCTTCTCCCAGCCACGCCTGCAATGCCTTGCTCAGCAATAGCACCAGGGTCAGCAGCAGGCCGAAGGAAACTGCCGTCCGGAGCTCCAGTGGATTGTTGAGCGGCGCTTCAGTTTCTGTCTTGGCGGGTTTCGACGACCACCAGTAATACAGCGCCGGCGCATACACCAGCACCGTCATCACTGCTGCCGGCAGCAGCAATGGACGCAGCAACTGCATATTCAGAATGGCCGCGATCAGCAGCATGCGCGGAAACATGGTGCCGCAGGCAAACAGGATACCGATACCCAGCAGCGGCACCTGCGCCGGGCGACGACGCGCGGCCCGCGCCAGGTGCAATGTCAGGGCGGTGGAGGACGCAAGCCCCCCGAACAGGCCGGTAAACAGCGTGCCCCGGCGCGCACCGGCAATCTTGATGGCGAAATAGCCGACAAAGGAAATCGATGCGATCAGCACTACCATCCACCAGATCTCATACGGATTGAGCGCCTCCCAGGGTCCATAACCCTGGCGCGGCAGGACCGGCAGCATGACTACCGAAATGAGCAACAGCTTGAGTCCGGCATGCAGTTCGTGACTTTCCAGGGCCTGGATCCAGCGGTGCAACAGCGGCTTGTAACCGAGCAACAGCGTAGTCACTACTGCCGCGGCACCCGCTACTGCGACTTCGCCCAGTCCGGCCAGGGCGCCGAAAATAAACGCCAGCAAGCTCGCCACCAGGCTGGTAATACCGACATCGGCCCCGCCTTCACGGCGATTCACCACGTACACCGTCGTCAGCGCGCCCGTCAGACCGATGAATATCAACCCCACCAGTAGCTCGCCGACCTGCTGGGCGAGCACCGCCGAACCGCCCCCGAGCAAGCCGATCAATCCATAGGTGCGCAGGCCGGCGACCCGCTGCCCTTCCTCGACGTCCCGGGTTTTCCAGCCTCGCTCCACACCCATCAACAGGCCGAGCAACAGCGCCGCCGCCAGATGGTAATAGATCAGTTGTTCCTCGCTCATAGGATGGCCCGCGGTCCGTAGGGAATGGCCGACTCATATGGAAAATCGTATTGTGATATTGTGCCGGTTTGACAGGCGCAGCATTGAAGGACATCAATGCCGCACCTGTCGCCAGCATCGATTATCGTTGAATCCGTCAAGCCCCGGAGGCCCGCATGTCCACAGAAATACCTTACCGCGTTGAACAGGACAGCATGGGTGAAGTCCGGGTTCCCGAAGGCGCCCTGTATGGCGCCCAGACCCAGCGCGCGGTGGACAATTTTCCGCTCAGCGGGCTGCGCATGCCACGCGCATTCATTCGCGCGCTGGGGCTGATCAAGGCCTGCGCCGCTGAAGCCAATACCGGTCTGGAACAGCTCGATCCGGCCATCGGGGCGGCTATCGGCGCAGCTGCGCAACAGGTAGCGCGTGGCGAGCATGATTCACATTTTCCGGTCGATGTTTTTCAGACCGGTTCCGGCACCAGCACCAACATGAATGCCAACGAAGTGATTGCACGACTTGCTGCGCAGCAACTCGGCGCCGGCGTGCATCCCAATGATCAGGTCAATCGCGGCCAGAGCAGCAATGATGTGATCCCCACGGCGATTCACGTGGCGGCCCGCCTGGAATGCCATGAACAGCTGCTGCCGGCGCTGGCGCAGTTGATTGCCGCCATCGACGCACGCGCGGTGGAACTCGACAATGTGGTAAAGACCGGCCGTACCCATCTCATGGACGCCATGCCGGTGACCCTCGGTCAGGAACTGGGCGGCTGGAGCGCCCAGCTCGGCGCCGCCAATGCCCGCCTGGTCGCGGTATTGCCACGCCTGGAACAACTGGCTCAGGGTGGCACCGCGGTGGGCACCGGCGTCAATGCGCACCCGAACTTTGCGGTGCAATTTGCCGCGGCTCTGCGCGCCGCTACCGGCCTGCCCTTTCAGCCCGCGCAGAATTTCTTTGCCGCCCTGTCGAGTCAGGACACGGCAGTGGAGCTCAGCGGCCAGTTGCGTGGCCTCGCCGTCACGCTGATGAAAATCGCCAACGATCTGCGCTGGATGAACAGCGGTCCGCTGCACGGCCTGGCTGAAATCCGGCTGCCCGCCCTGCAACCGGGAAGCAGTATCATGCCGGGCAAGGTGAATCCGGTGGTTCCGGAGGCGGTCGCAATGATCTGTGCACAGGTACTGGGCAACGATGCCAGCATTGCGATAGCGGGTCAGTCCGGTAATTTTCAGCTCAACACCATGTTGCCGGTCATTGCCTACAACCTGTTGCAGAGCATCGAACTGCTGGCTAACGCCAGCCGCCTGCTGGCCAGCCACGCGATTGCCGGCCTGCAGGTGAATGAAGCGCATCTTCAGGCGGCATTGGCCCGCAACCCGGTACTGGCGACGGCATTGAACGAAGCACTTGGCTATGATCGAAGCGCTGCCATTGCCAAGCGCGCCGCCAGTGAAAATCGTCCGGTCCGGGAAATCGCCGCAGAGATGACTGACTTGTCCGCAGAAGAACTCGACCGACTGCTCGACCCGGTGCGGCTGGCGCGACCGCACGACTGAGCGTCACTGGCCGGATGCTACCGGCGTTTTTTCATCTTCCTCTGCGCTTTGCGGTGATGCCGTGCGCGCGAGATGCAGCTGACTGGTGTCGCGGGGAAACAGCAGCCAGGCCGGGAATCCGGACAGACGCAGGCCGAACACTTCGCCAACTGCCCGCCGGTGCCCGATCGAGGCGACCTGGCCGCGCGGGCGGTAGCGAAACGGGCGGGTCGCCTGCCCGTCTATGGCGCGCACGATGTTATCCGCCACCTGGCGCGCCTGCCGGACTGCAAATTGTGCTGTCGGCGGACTCAGCGCACCGTCGTGTGCATTGACTACCGCGGCACAATCACCAATCGCCCACAGGCCGGGCTGATCCGGCACCGACATATCCGGTGCCGTCGCAATCAGATCTTTTTGCTTGTTCACATCGAGCGTTTCAAGCAACGGGTTGGGAACGGTTCCGATCGTACAGATCACGTTGGCGCCCAGAATCAGGTCCCCCGCATCGGTCGTTACGCCGGTGGCCGTCACCTCGCTGGCAAGCGCGTGCAGGTGAACTTCCATTCCGTGCCGGTCCATTGATTTCAGCGCAGCCTCTCCCAGTGAGGGCGCAAATTCGGAAACCAACAGCGGTGTATAGGTCATAAAGTTTTCCGCGCTGATCAGCACCACCTGCCAGTCCGATGGAATCCGCCGTTCAATGCGTCTCGCGACACCGGTTCCGGCAAACCCGCCGCCAATTACCACCACAGTGCCCATGCGTTCCTCTATGCCGCGCAAACTCAGGGGCCATGCTAGGCTCCGCGGTCGGTCTTTCATTGAAAATCATCAATAGTTGCGGCTGCCGGAGTCGCGCTCTCGCCGCATTGACAATTTTCAATGCATAAGCGTTTGCTGATGTCATGCTTTTACAGCCGATCACCCGTACGCTGGAGACGTTGACATGACTCGCCTGACTAACTGCCGAAGCATTGCCTTCTCTGTGTTGATAGCGGGGCTGGGCATCCCGATGGCGATTGCCGCACCGCTGGGTCTGCCGCCGGTGCCGATTCCGGATGACAATCCTCAGACAGAAGCCAAGATTGCGCTGGGAGACCGGCTGTTTCACGACCCGCGTTTCAGCGTCGATGGCACGATAAGCTGTGCCACCTGTCATGCACCCGAGAAAGCCTTTACCGACCACCGGCGCCTGTCGGAAGGCCACAGCGGACTGCTCGGCACCCGTAACTCACCGACAGTAATCAACTCCGCCTACATGGAGGAACTGTTCTGGGACGGCCGCGAACCTGATCTCGAAGGGCAGTCGAAGCAGCCGCCTGTGAATCCGGTGGAAGGCGGTCTCGCGGATATCGGGGTACTGGTTGAAAAGATTCGTAGCGAACCCTCCTATGTCGAGGCGTTCAAGGCGGTATTCGGGGTCAAGGCACAGGATATCACCGCTGATCATTTTGCCGACGCGATCGCCAGCTTCGAGCGCACCATCATCGCCGGCGATTCCCCTTTCGACCGTTATCAGTATGGCGGTGACGAGTCAGCCATGAGCGAAGCCGCCGTGCGCGGACTCGAGGTATTCCGTGGCCAGGGCCGCTGCGTATCCTGCCATCTCATTGAGCAGACCCAGGCGCTGTTTACCGACAACCGTTTCCATAATATCGGGGTCGGCTTCAAGACCATCCGTGGCCAGGAAGCGGAAATTGCCCGTAAGTTCCTCGAAGCCAAAAACGCCGGTGCGGATGTCGACAAAACGGTACTGGCAGACAAGGAGGCTTCCGAACTGGGCCGTTTCGCCGTGATCGAAGACATTAACAAGGTCGGGGCTTTCAAGACCTCAACCTTGCGCAACATCGCGCTGACTCCGCCCTACATGCACGACGGCAGCCTGGACACCCTTGAAGGCGTAATCGATTTCTACAACAACGGCGGACGTGAAAAAGAAACCGACCCCGTTACACCCTTCCTGAGCGGCGGCATTCGTCCGCTCAATCTTTCAGATGAGCAAAAGCAGGATCTGGTTGCATTCCTCGAGGCACTGACCAGCCCGGAGATCGCCAGCCAGGTGCCCAGCACTGAAATCATCACCGGGAACACAGGAGACCAGCAACCATGAGTCAGATGAATCGCAGACGATTTCTCAGAACCGGAGGTGCGGTGCTAGCCGCCAGCAGTCTGCCGTTCAGCGTGGTCGAACTGGCTTTCGGCCAATCGGGTCCGGAGGATTTCAGTTTCGCGTTCATTTCAGATTCGCATATCACCCATATCAAGGGTGACAAGTTCGTGCGCAACTGGGATCGCGGCATGATCCAGGCGGTCGCCGAGGCCAACCTGCTGTCGCCGCGTCCGGACTTCGTTTTCTACGGTGGCGATATTGCCCAGCTCGGCACGCCGGAGGAAATCGATCACGGGCTGGAGATTCTCAGCGGATTGCGCGGAGACGTCCATCATGTGATGGGTGAACATGATTATTACCTCGACCTTGGCGAACACTGGCGCAAGCGCATCGGACCCGATCACTACAGCTTCGATCATAAAGGCGTGCACTTCGTAGTGCTCAACAGTATCCTCACTTATGACGAGTGGACGCACCGGAAATGGGATACACCGATGCAGCGCATGAAGGAAATGGCGCGCCTGGACAATCCTGACGGCTCACCCTTCATGGTCGGCGACAGTCAGCGTGAATGGCTTCGTAAGGATCTCGCCAACATCAGCAAGGACACGCCGATCGTGGTGATGTCACACTCGCCGCTGCAGAAAATTTACCGCGGCTGGAACTTCTGGACCGAAGATGCTGAACAGGTTCAGGAACTGCTGAAGCCATTCGACAAGGTGACAGTTCTATACGGTCACGTGCACCAGATTCAGTATAACCAGATCGGCAATATCAGCTTTCATGCAGCGATGGCGACTGCCTGGCCCTGGCCGTATCCGGAAACCTTTGTCCAGGAAGCCAGCTACCTTCCCAAACTGACCGTGGAGATGAGCCGCGCCGATCCCTTCTTCGAGCGCGACGGCACCGGGTGGCAGTTTATCAACATGCACACGGGAGACGTGGATGTGCACTACGCCCTGCCCGACAATGAAAACCGCGTAGTTGCTTTCAACGAGCAACAGGACAAGCCGGTCGACTCGCTGTACCAGGATGAGTCGAAGCAGATTCCGCCGCAGGATCACTACTGAAATACCCAGAGGGAAAACTCATGAACAGGATTCGTTATCCGTTGACGCAGGCCGCGCTCGCCGCATTATTGCTCACCACGCAGTCGCCGGTACTACAGGCCGACCGCTTCACCGAGGCCGATCTGGAGCGTTGGACGCAGGAGTATATGGCGGTTGTAGACAAGGGCGAGAAACTGTTTCACGGAGGGCTGGAAAATGAGAACACGGTTTCCTGTGATCAGTGTCACCCCGACGCCGCTAATACCCATCCGGAGACCTATCCCAAATTTCAGCAACAGCTGGGAAAAGTTGCGGTACTGGGAGAAATGGTCAACTGGTGCATACAGAACCCACTGGAGTCAGACCCACTGACGCTGGATGACCCGCGCATGGTCGCCCTCCAGGCCTATATTCATGAGCAACGGCGTCTGGTACCTATGGCGCCCGGCAAACACTAGACTGGCGTTAGAACTGCGGGGTTACATCCCGACCAGCTGGCTGCGCAGGCCCTCGCGCCGGGTATGTTCCACAAATTCCACTGCCTCGACGATGTTCGGATCATATTCGATTATCATCAGGTGCGGCCGTTCGTCGTGGTACGCGGCGGCCATTACGCCATTCATGGCCAGCAAGGAATCACGCAGCTTTTCCCTCTGCTCGTGATCGGTATCTTCACTGATATGCAAGGTCACATCGGTCATGTGACACCTCCTTTCATTTCATTCCCGATACCCGCATAAAGTAAATCCCGATATCCAGGAAGCGCATTGCGAAAACGCAAATGCCAGTGGCTTTGCCACGGCGAACATAACCGGGAACGCAATTGAAGTTTTTCAATGCAGCGGCGCGAGCGGCGGGCAAAATGATGTGCATCATTCAGGGGATGAGCCACTGGATGACCACCGAAAACCTGGAAAGGAGCCGCACGATTATGTCACACGCACCAGAATCCCGGGATCTCGGCCGCGCCAGTCATGCAGCCTCCCCCGGACGCTCCACGCCACCGGCGCCACCGCGTTTGCTCGTGGAACTGCTTGAAGGCACTGGAGTGCAGTTCAATGGCAACAACGCGTGCGACATCCAGGTCCGCGACGCCGAAACCTACCATCAGATTCTGACCCGCGGTTCACTCGGATTCGGTGAGGCCTACATGAACGGCTACTGGGATTGTCAACAGCTTGACGAAATGTTCACGGCTCTGCTGCGCGCCGAGGTCAACAGAAAGGTGCGTACCCTGCCGCGACTGCGCCTGTTGGTGAGTGCGGCAACCAGTACTGCCATGGCACGACTGGTCAATCGCCAGACCCGGCGACATGCCTTCGAGGTTGCACAGCGGCATTACGACATCGGCAACGATATATTCCAGGCAATGCTGGATCCGAGCATGTCGTATAGCTGCGGTTACTGGGAACATGCGCAGAATCTTGAACAGGCCCAGTTCGACAAGCTGGATATGATCTGTCGCAAACTTGAACTGACGCCGGGCGAGCGCCTGCTCGACATCGGTTGCGGCTGGGGCGGACTGGCGCATCACGCCGCTGAACATTACGGCGTCGAAGTGTTTGGCGTCACCATTTCACAGGAGCAGTTGCTGCTGGCTCGCGAGCGCTGCGCCGATCTGCCGGTGAACATCGAACTCATGGACTATCGCGACCTGCGCGGGCGTTTCGACAAGATCGTATCGGTGGGCATGTTCGAACACGTGGGACCAAAAAATTACGCGGAATTTTTCGACGTGATACGCCGGCTGCTGACTGACGACGGTCTGATGCTGTTGCACACCATCGGCAGCCGAGGAAATGCCGGACAGACCGATCCCTGGATCGACAAATACATTTTCCCCAACGGCCGGTTGCCCTGGTCACAGCAGATCAGCGCGGCGCTGGAACCGGAACTGGCGATGCGCGACTGGCATGAGTTCGGCTTCGATTACGATCGCACCCTGATGGCCTGGTGGGAAAACTTCAACCACGCCTGGCCGGTCCTGCGGCACGCCTACAGTCCGCACTTCTACCGGATGTGGAAATACTATCTGCACAGCTGCGCCGCAAGCTTCCGTTCCGGGCGCTCGCAACTGTGGCAGATCATGCTGACACGACGCGGTTCGCGGGCTGACTACCGTTCGATGCGGCCGCAGAAGTTGCCCCGCACGCTGTCTACGCTCTGAACGACCGATATGCGCTTACGTCACGCATTCGGCATTGTTCTACTGGTGGTGGTTCTGGTGATTGGCGCGCCACTGGTGGCGCTGTTCGTGGCACCCATGCTCTACGCTGATCTGATCGAGCGCACGGTGCAGGCAAGCAGCGGACTGCAGGTGCAGTTCGACGACCTCGAACTCGACCTGTTCCCTCCCGCTGTTGCCATCCGCAATCTGCGGCTACTGAATCCGCATGTCGAATTCGGCGAGCCGTTGCTGGAGATCGAGCAGTTCTCTGCGCAGGCGGACCCGAACCGCTACCTCGGCGAGGCTTCGAACTGGTGGCGATCGCGAAGCTCGGGTGTGGTGCTGCGGTCGGCCACGGATGCGTCCGGGCGCAGCAACTGGTACCGTCCGGAGCAATCCAGAGACACAGAGCCGGACGAACCCTTCGATACCCGGGTGTTCAGTTTTCGCTCGGTCACAATTTCCGACTTCGATTTTTTCCGCATTATCCAGGATCAGACTCATCATGTGCATGCCTCACAGCTGGTGCTGGAGAAACAGGCCGATGAACGGCTGCTGATAGAAGTCGACGGTAGCTATCGCGACCAGCCACTGAGCGCCTCCGGCGTTCTGGCACTCCCGGATTCCGGGCAGGCGCGCAACGTTGAGTTTCATGCTTCATTACTCGGCACCGAACTGACTGTCCAGGGCCGAATCGGGCACGATGGCATCACGCCGGGGAAGGCGGAGATCACGGCCAGCGCCCAGGATCTTTCGACCCTGGGCCTGTTACTGAACCAGGATCTGAGCGTCTTTGAACCGCTGAATCTTGAAGCCACTCTGGAGGCGCCGCAACCGGGTCACTGGTCACTGGCAACACAGGGCCAGATTGGAGACTATCCGGTCAACGTCGACTCGACCGCCACGGTCAACGGTGAAACTTACGAAATCGAGAACCTGAAAGTTGAACTCGGCGATAGCCAGGCGACTGCGCAGGGCGTCATCGATCGGGATGGCAAGTCACTCAGAGCCAGCCTCTCAGCGCCGCGCCTCGACCTCGACCCGATGCCATTCACCCGGAAGAATGAGCGTCCGCGAAAACCGTCAGACCTTGCGCTGCTGCAGCGCTGGTCACTGGACATCGATGCCCGGGTCGATGAACTGCTTTACCAGGGCTACCAGGCAAGCGGACTCACGCTGGAGGCCGACAGCGACGCCGGTAGCGTCGATTTCGGCGCTCAGCTCGAAGCACTCGAGTCAACCACTGACGAACAGCCGCGCTGGCAACTCGTGGCACCGCTGAAATTCAATGGCAGTTTCGACCCGGCGCCCAAAGATGACAGCGCCGGAATGCTGAGCATCCGCTTCAATACCCGCGGTCTGGAGGGCGAACTGGAGACCGGTCTGCCTGCCGATCCAGACCAGCAGTTCCAGGGGCAAGTGCAGATGCGGGTAGATGATTTCTCCATCCTGCGCGGCATCGATACCAGCACCTGGGAGAAGTTCCTGCCGATCAAAATTTCCACGGAGGCGCAGGGTACGCCGTTGCGACTGACGTTGGACCCACTGAAAGTCACCCTCAGTGACGATCAGGTCGAAGGTCGACTGATCCTTGACAGGTCGAGTGAACCGTTAGGTATCAGCGGCGCACTGCACGGCTCGGCACTGGATATAAAGCGTGTCGCCACCATTCCGAAAGGTGCCGCCGAAGATCCAGCAGATCAGCGGGAGGCGTCGGAGCTGGTGTTCAGCGATGAGGCCATCGACTGGTCATGGCTCGAGGCCGCGGTTGTCGACATGGAACTGCGCCTTGACCAGCTCACTTTCAACCAGTCGCGGTTCCGCAACGTCCGCGCCCAGGTAACGATGCAGGACGGCAAACTCGAAATCGATCCGTTCGATGCCGATCTGGAACAGGGCGGTGTCCGGGGACATCTTCGAATTAACAGAGAGGCTGCCGGAGCTGCCGTAGAAACCCGCCTCATCGCCACCGAACTGGTGCCCGCGGACCTGGGTCAGCGCGACAAGGGGCTCATCGATGGCGGCGAAACCGACCTGTTCATGGATCTCCGTGCCAGTGGCTCGAGTCCGCATGAACTGGCTGCCGCACTGCAGGGCGAAATGGCGATGGAAGTCCAGCACGCGAGCATCCGTAATGATTTTCTGGACCTGATCGGCTCCGATATCCTGACCCAGACGTTCAGTCTCATCAATCCGTTTGCCGAGAAGGACGAACGAACCGAGCTTGAATGCGCGGCGCTTGGCTTTACGGCCAGCGACGGCCTGCTCGTGAGTCCCGACCAGATCGTCATCGAGACCGGCAAGCTGAAAATTCGGGGCGGTGGTGAAATCGATCTGAGCGAAGAAACCCTGCGCATCGACCTGGTGCCGAGTGCGCGCGAAGGCCTCGGCATCAGTATTGGCGACCTGGCGCGCCTGGTCCGGCTCGGCGGCACCCTGAGCAATCCGCAGCCGGTGGCCGATCCGGAGGGGGTTCTCAAAACCGGAGCCACTATCGGCGCTGCCATCGCTACCGGCGGTGTGTCACTACTCGCTCAGGGATTGTTCAACCGGGCCCGCAATGTCGGCACCGCCTGCGGCAAGATATTCGAAAATGTTGCTGAAGTGCCGGAAGGCATCGATCCTTCGGAGCCAGGCACCGACGCCGAAGATTGATCGCTGCAGGTTGCGATTTTTCAATTCCAGGCCAACTGCGCATTGTTACTCTGATCACAGTCCACTGATAAAAAGGACGCCAACATGAAGCAAAACATGGGAACTGTCGATCGCGTCATCCGGACTCTGGTCGTCGTGGTGATCGCCGCGCTGTATTTCATGGGTGAGATCACCGGTACCGCAGCTATCATTCTGGGAATTATTGCTGTGGCGCTGTTAGTCACCGCTCTGGTCGGCATCTGTCCAGGCTACCTGCCGTTCCATATGACGACGAAAAAAATCTCCGCAAAGGAAAAACGATGAACGGTGCATGAACGACTCCGGCACATCATCACACCCCGTCATCCTGGCCATGTTCGACGACGAGTCAAAAGCCGAGCGCAGCGTACGCGACCTCATCGAACATGATTTCCCAATGGACATGCTTTCGGTACTGGGCAAGGCACAGAGCAGCGGCGATGATCCGCTCGGCCTGTACTATGCGAGCGCCGGCGAACGCGCCAAAGGCTGGGGCAAGATGGGCGCGTTCTGGGGCGGTCTGTGGGGATTGTTCACCGGCGCTGCGGGGCTGTTTCTGATTCCCGGAGTCGGTCCGATCATTGCCGCCGGTCCGGTGGTCGAAGCAGTTGTCGGTGCGGCTGCCGGTGCTGGAGTCGGTGGCGGCGTGATGGCAGGTGCCGCCGGTCTGTCGCACCTGGTTGTGGTGATGCGTCGCATGGGTATACCCGAAGCACAGCGTGAAGAGGTGCAACAGGCCATCGAGAGCGGACACTATGTCGTCATGCTCCGTGCTGACGCCAGTGAAGAGGCACGCTGGCGAAACGTGCTGGAATCAGACGCGGCCGGACGCATAATGGCATTTCCGTTCCGTAGCATGATCGAATAAATCACACTCCGCAGCACACCGTTGAGAAAACGCAATGCAAGCCGTTCGGGGGCTCGTTAATCTGCTGCTTTCTACGTCGCCAACGAAATGCAAATGCAGGAGTGTGTCATGGCGAAGATTGCGATGTTAGTGGGACAGGATTTCGAAGATTCCGAATTCAGCGTTCCGTTCGAACGGCTGCGTGAAGCGGGACATGAGATTGTCATTGTGGGTACTAAAGCCGGTGCCACCGTGTCCGGCAAGCAAGGCAAAAGCAAGGCGCGAATCGAGCAAAATGGCGCTGATGCGCTGGCCGACAGCTACGACGCGCTGGTAATACCGGGCGGTTATGGCCCCGACCATCTGCGCATGGACGATGATATCGTGGGATTTACCCGGGCCTTTGTGGCCAGCGGCAAGCCAGTGGCCGCGATCTGCCATGGGCCGCAACTGCTCATCGAGGCGGAAGCGGTGCGCGGCATGACCGTCACCTCCTGGCCGTCGGTGCGCAAGGATCTGATCAATGCCGGGGCCGAATGGGTCAATGAACCAGTGGTCGAGGACGGCAACCTGATCACCTCGCGCAATCCCGATGATCTGCCGGTGTTCTGCGATACCTTGCTGCAACGGCTCGAGGCTGGCGAGTCCGGCCAGGCAGCAGCATCATGAATGGCGGGGAGCACGAGATGAATGCGACGAGCCATGAAGATCTGGTCACCTCGATCTACAGCGCCCTGGCGGAGGATACCCGCATCAATCTGAAAAATGTGCAGCTCGACATCCGCCCTGTCGGACAGACCCTGGAGCTGCATGGCAAGGTCGAGAACATCGTTAGCAAACGCATTCTGGCAAACATCGCGCGCCAGATCGGCGGCAATGTATTTGAAGTCGATGACCGGCTGCGCGTCAACACCGGGGATATCAGTGACGCGGCCCTGCGCGACAAGGTAGCCGAGGCACTGCTCGGCGAACCGGTGTTTAGCGAATACAGCATCAGCGTCGTGGCCGATGGCAACGAGGATCTGCTGCAGGACCCGCAGCCGGCAGCCGGGAACATCCGGGCTTCCCTGCATGGCGGTGTCGTCACGCTCAGCGGCGAGGTCTGGAGCATCACCCATATGCGCCTGGCCGAAGTCGTGCTGTGGTGGATACCGGGCTGTCAGCGCATTGATAATCAGCTGCACGTGCTGCCGGCGGAAACTGATTCAGATGATGAGCTCACGGATGCGGTGAAAATCGTGCTGGAAAAAGATCCTCTGGTGCATGCCAGCCAGATCCGTGTCGGTACCGCCGCCGGTGTGGTGGAACTCGACGGGCAGCTGCCGAGCGAGGATGAACATATGCTGGCACTGCTGGATACCTGGGCGGTGCCGGGCGTCTGGGAAGTCTATGACCGTATCGAGGTGGGTCGGGGACTGGGCTGAGCTGCTACGGTTCAGGCCCTGGCCCTGGACCTCGAGCCGACGCAGTGTAGCGCCGGGCCGCTGGCCAGGTGCAGGCGGCGGCGCGGAAAAACGTCGGTGTCCGCCAGCAGTACACAGCGCTCGACCACGTTGCGCAGTTCGCGCACGTTGCCGGGCCACCGGTAACCTCGCATCAATTCAAACACGCTGTTCGGGATCCGCTGCACGCGGCCACCGACCAGAGTGTTGAATTCGATGACCATCGCCGCCACCAGCTCTTCCAGATCATCCAGCCGGTCGCGCAATGCGGGAATTTCCAGTTCGAAGGCGCTGAAGCGCCGGTACAGGTCCTCGCGAAAACTGCCGTCCCGCACCCGCGCCTCGAGATCATGATTGCTGGCGACCAGCACCTGCACATCGATGCTGATATTCCTGGCACCGCCGAGCCGCCGCAGCTGGCCCTGTTGCAGGGCCCGTAACAGCTTGCGCTGCAGCACCAGATCCATTGCCCCGATTTCGTCGAGAAACAGGGTGCCGCCGTCGGCCTGCTCCAGATAGCCTGGCTTGCGGCCATGTGCGGTCGTCTCCTCACCGAACAGCGCTGACTCCAGCAGCGCCGCCGGCAGGCGCGCACAGTTGACCTCGATCATCGGAGCGCCTGAACGCGGACCCGAATAATGCAGAATGCGCGC
Organism: Thiogranum sp.; assembly: GCA_024636585.1. Classification (GTDB taxonomy): domain Bacteria; phylum Pseudomonadota; class Gammaproteobacteria; order DSM-19610; family DSM-19610; genus Thiogranum. The sequence goes on from JAGXGS010000021.1 coordinate 95,905, forward strand.
AACCAGTGCCCTGCCGGTTCCCGACTCGCCAGTAATCACCAGTCCGCCGAATGCAATGCCGGCCAGTCGCGTCATCCTGCTGCGCAGGCGACGAGCTGATTCGCTATGCCCGCGGAACGCCTGTGGCCGGTACTGGCGGCCCAGGGTTTCAGCCTGCTGGCGCAGCCGGCGCTGCGCCAGCGCCCCCCGGCGTGCGCCATGCAACACTACCGCCAGCCGTTCGGGACTGCAGGCCGGATCAAGAAAGTTAAGTGCGCCCAGCCGCAGTGCGCGGGCGAAATCAGGCGCGCCCTCGTAGCCGGAAAGCAACACCCATTCGCCCGGCCGCCCGGCCACCCGCAGCTGTTCCAGCAGGTCGAGCGCATTGCCGTCCGGCATCCGCGCACGCGCCAGCACCAGCAGCGGGTCCATGGCTTCGGCAAACAACCGGCGCCGCGCCTCGGCCAGGGAATCCACCCGTTCGACATCCCAGTTGTGGTTACGCAAGTGTCGGGCGAGACCGGACCGATCATCGGCATCAATAATCAGGAGAGAATCAGTCATTGCCGCTCAGCCATGGGTGGTTGGCACCGGGCGCGCAGCCGGTTCTGTCCCCAGCTGATCGAGCGCCTGCAGCACTTCGTCGAGGGATATCCGTGCCGGCTCGGCAGCCGGCATGTTCTCGTCGTCCGCCACCATCGCCTCGCGCAGATCCAGCTCCCACTGGCGGAGTACCGCGATTTTCTGCTCCCGGTCGAGATCGCTCCGGGCCAGCAGACTCTCCGGCGTTTCGGAATCAAGTAGCTCGCCGGTGTCCGGCGAGCCGGTTTCGGTAGTGGTGTCTTCGTTCATTCGAGGTCCCTCCTGCCTGCACTGCGTCAGCTGGCTGTGCATAGTCGTCGGTGGTGTTATTTGCAAGTCGTGTGCCTTCTACCGTCAGCACGGGATCGTTGCGCGCGACAGCGGCCGGTCGCGGTTCGTCACGACTGGCAGGATGGCAGCTTTGACAGCTCGGCAGCCGGCGGAACCCGGCTCGACAGCAGTTCGATGCAGCAGTGGGCAGAGGTCACAACCGCGGTGTTTTTCCACCTGCGGCGGTGCATTTGCACCTTGTATCGCAGCTTCGGATCACTCCTCCGCAATCGCGGCCTCCAGTTCAGCCACGCCGGCCGGCTTGATCAGGTGCCAGGAAAAACCGGCCTCGGCCGCCAGGCGCCGGTCGGTGGTGCTGCCGTAACCGGTCAGCGCGATCAGGCGCGTGTCGCCGAGCGACGGCAGCCGGCGCAGGCGGCGCGCCACTTCATAGCCGTCGATCCCCGGCAATCCGATATCGATGACCACGGCATCCGGCACCCACTCGCGCGCCGCTTCCAGACCGGCGTAGCCGTCGTGTGCCAGCCGCACCTCATGTCCGCGGTCCTCGAGCAATGCCTTGAGCCCCAGCACCAGTGCCCGGTTATCATCGATCAGCAGAACCCGCGCCGGTTTGAATTTCGATGGCGCCGACCGCACCGGACGTTCTATCTCCGCAGCGACGACCTCCTGCACCGGCAGCGTCACCACGAACTCACTGCCACGGCCCGGTCCCTCGCTGTGTGCGCGAATGACGCCGCCGTGCAGGTTCACCAGCCGCGCCGCAAGGTGCAGGCCAAGACCCAGGCCGCGCTGCCCGGGTCGCCGCATGGCGCTTTCAGCCTGATAAAAAGCCTGGAACACATGTTCGAGAGTTTCCGTTGTCATGCCCTGGCCATGGTCGCGCACCCGCACCTCGGCGAGTCCGTCTGCGCGTCGCGCGCTCAGCTCGATGGTCTCGCCCTCCTCCAAATAGCGCGAGGCATTCTGCAACAGGTTAACGAACACCTGCTGCAGGCGCGTGGTATCGCCGCGCAGCGGCAACGGCTGATCGGGCAGGTCGACCTCCAGGCGCTGAGCCTTGCTGTTCAATTCAGACGCAACCTGCTCCATCGAGTGTTCCAGCACCAGCGCCAGATCAGCCGGATCGCGTCGCAGGGTGAGCTTGTCCTGAACCAGTCGCGAGATGTCCAGAAGATCGTCGAGCATCCGCTTCATGTTGGCCGCCTGCTCCTGCACGATATTCTTGCAGGAACTTGCATGCTGACTGTCAGCTGGCGCCATCTGCAGCACTTCGGCGCAGGTGACAATAGCTGACAACGGGTTACGTAACTCGTGGCCGAGCACCGCCATGAACTGATCCCGTTGCCGAATCTGTGCGGCACGCTCCTCGAGCAGGTCACGGATACGGAATTGCTGGCGCCGTTCGTAGAGTGACATCTGGACAGCGCTGACAAAGCTGGTGATGCGGATCGGACTTTCCAGCAGGGTAACTCTGCCCCGACCGAGCAGGCTGGAGTCTCTGGCTACATCCAGCGTGGCCGGCGGCAGGGCCCGGCACAACAGCACCAGCGGCAGTGCCGACCAGTCAGGCTGGGCGGCGACAAAATTCCTGAGCGCCTCGCCGGCCCGCCCTTTCATGGTCTCCTCCGCGACCACGACAACATCAGTGTCGCCGACCAGTGCAGCGCTGAATGTCCGCGCATCGGTGTGCACGCTGCTGGCAATGCCGTGCTGCCGAAGCGCGCGCCCGCACAATTGCGAGTCGCGCGCGCCGTTGACCATAACGACCACCCGTTCTTCGCGTCCTTCTCCCGGCGGCAACTGCGGAGCTGACATCGTCTAGCGCAGCGACTCACCGCCCGTATAAACGGGCACAGCGCCGAGTACGCCGGTAAAGCCGATCATGGGTTCACTGACCTGCATACCGCCGTCACGCATGCTGTACTCACGCACCGTGCGTTCATGATCGCCATAACGCTTCTTCAACACCGACATCGCATAGCGAACCGTGCCTGCGATCTCGAAATAGCGCTGCAGGATCACGGTGTCGGCGAGATAGCTGAGGTCGATCGGCTGCAGCCCGCTCTGTTGCTCGAGGGTCATAAAGGCAACTGCGCCGCGGGCCTTGAGATGTCCCAGCAACAGCAGTAGATGTGCTGCGACCGGCGCCCCGCCACTCATGGCATCGCGGTAGCCGTTCAGGCTGTCGATCACCACCGCCCGCACGCCCTGCTCCACACGCTGCAGGATATCCGCGGCGAGTTCACCGAAAGAGATTTCAGCATGGCTGATCGAACGCAGGTAAATGCGTCCTGATGCCAGATGCTCCCTGAGATCCAGACCCTTGCTCCTGGCCCGCAACACCGGCATGCCCGGCGATTCATCAAACAGATATATGGCTGTCTTTTCGTCACGTTCGGCGGCGGCGCGGGCATATTGCAATGCCAGCATCGATTTGCCGCAGCCCGGCGGTCCGATAATGCCTACCGAAGTGCCCACTTCGACACCACCGCCGAGCAGCCGATCGATTTCCATGATGCCGCTCGATATCAGGCCCGGCGCGGGTTCGACTGCGGGTGGCGGCGCCGACAGCGAGGGATAAACCCGAAGTCCGCCGCTGCGGATTCTGAAGTCGTGGTAACCGGTCGCATAATCCTGGCCGCGCACCTTGAGCACGCACAGACGGCGGCGCAACGGACCGAAGTCCTCGATGATTTGTTCGAGGCGAATAACGCCCCAGGCAAGGCTGTAAGGAGCTGCCTGCGCTCCGATGCGCGGCGTCTCATCCACCATCATCACAGTACAGCCGATTTCATCCAGGCGCTGCCGCAGTGCCACCATGACATCCCGGAAACGCACCGGATGTTCACCGTCGGCGCGCAGGCTGGACAAGGTGTCGATCACTACCCGTTTGGGACGCGTTGCGCTGATCTGTTCGAGCACCTGGTTCACCCGCTCGTCCTGTTCTACATCCGAAACATCGAACAGCGAGTTTTCAAGCGCGCTTTCCGGCATCCGTTGCAGCGTCACGACCTGAACCGATGCCAGTTCCCAACCATGCGAGGCAGCCATGACCTCGATCTCGCGCACGGTTTCGGAAAGCGCGATGAACAGGCAGGTTTCACCACGCCGGACCCCCTCGAGCAGGAATTGCAGCGCCAGCGTGGTCTTGCCGGTGCCGGCGCTTCCCTCCACCAGATACAGGCAGCCGCTCTGCAGTCCACCGTTAAGGATGGTATCGAGGCCCTGCACGCCAGAGGGAAGGTAAGGTAACGGGAGGTTGTTGTTCATCCCATTAACTCTAGCAAACCCGCTGTGGAAATCTGTGCGGCCGGCTATTCCGACTCAGCGGCGCGTTCCAGTTCCTGCCCGGTTTTATCCAGCACGACGGCCGAACCGTCGCGCGTAATCATTGCCTCTTCCCAGGGTACCCGCACGATGCTTTCGCCAATACCCAGAAAACCGCCACGCTTGATGATCAGGGCTTCAAGGTTCCCCTGATCCGGTCGGAGCGACAGATCCTCGACCACACCCAGCTCATCGCCCAGACGGTTGCGGACCGGCATGCCCACCAGCCGGTTGATCTGCAGTTTCCCCGGATACGCCGTGATTGGCACCGGCACCGCAAATTTCTCAACATCCTTCACGGATTTTGCATGTTCACGATGATCCTCCACCAGCGCCTCCATCTCTTCTACCAGCCCGATGCACAGCTGTTCCCGACCTTGTTCGCCCAGGTTCTGCGCCACCTGTCGCAGTCTTTCCAGATCCGGGCGGTCCGGATCCAGGTAAGGCGCCTCGGCCTGCACGGCCCGCAGCTCATCGATGCGTGCGGCGCAATCGGCGCGTGCCGACTGGCTGGCAACGGAAAACAAAATCATGACGATCATCAGCGCAACAGTGTTTTTCATCAGACTCCCCTGGCAGATAAAAAAGAGTTTTCTGTTCAATGCAATAACAGCATGGACTATGCCAGTTGCGGCAAATCAGCAGTAGCTGCAGATAGCAAATTAAGTGTTTGTACCTACACTTTTCCCGTTGTAAGCTCGAAGCTCGTTTGGGCTGATTAATTAAATCCGGAGAGCTGATGCGGTTTACATTACTTCTCGCGCTAGGCATGGCTTTGACAGGGGCTCCTGTCGTCGCCGAGTCAACGGCAGACTTTCAGACGCGCGTCATCATGACGGAAAAGTCCGCCTCCACATTCTATGTTCCCGCCAATATCGCGGGCTTCGGACCAACCGAATTAATGGTCGACACCGGTTCCGGCTATGTCACCATCAATGAGCAGACACTTGCGGTTCTGAAGAAGGCAGGCAAGGCCAAATATCACAAGGACCTGATCGGTGTGCTCGCCAACGGCAGCGAGATGCGGGTGCCTGTCTACATCGTCAGCAGCATCAGCATCGGGGCGAATTGCTGGCTGAAGGACGTGGAAGCAGCAGTGTTTCCCGGCACTTCGCGCCAGATCCTGGGACTCAGTGCGCTGCGCAAGACAGCTCCGTTTGTATTCTCCATCGCTCCCCCGGAACTGATGCTGAGCGCCTGTGCGGGAGCCGCCACCTGAACCGGACCTGACACGGCTGCCGCGCGCCCGGATTCAGGCCGCCGCGGCAAGTGTCTTATGGGCGCGGCGCAGGTGCCGGGCGAGTTGTTCGAGCAGGTCAGTCTCACCAGGCGACCATCCCATCTGCAACACCGGTTCCAGCTCGGCCAGCCATTCCTCATCGCCGTGACGAAGTCGCCCGACCAGCGAACGCTGTTCGCCTGTCGCCGTGCTGAGACGATCAATCATCTCTGAAATTACCACCCGCTCCGGATCACCCGGCTGCGGCAGATCTGCATGGGCCCGCTCCAGTTCGGCCAGCGCCTCAACCAGCGGTGTCCTTTCCCTCTCGATTCCGGCAAGCGTGTTGCGCAGCGGTTCGGCGATCGCCTTCGTTGCGATAGCACTGCGGTAACGCTGCAACAGCTCCTCACCGTGCGCGTGCAGGGCCGCCAGTCGTTCCTGGCGCTCATTTCGAAGCAGTGTCATGGCGCCTTGAGCTTTCTCATATTTGCACATCTCCAGTGAGCACCAGTGGGGCATTTGCACCAATCCTGCGGGCAAATAGACCAGTCAGTCATAGCTGTATGCACGATTGACGTACTGCTGCGGCGGCGCAGCTGGCATAACAGGTGCAGGTTATGCAGCTATCACCTGTAACAAGCATCATCAATACGACATCGGTGAACGCCTATAAAGGCAATGCACACCTGATCGCCTACACCGCCACCAAGGGCGCCATCGTGGCCTTTACCCGTTCGATTGCGTTATCGCTGGCGGAACGGGAAATTCGCGTTAACGGCGTTGCGCCGGGCCCGGTCTGGACGCCGCTGATTCCCTCGACCTATCCTGCAGAAGCCACCGAGAACTTCGGAAGCCAGGTGCCGCTGAAACGGCCGGGCCAGCCGTCCGAGATCGCGCCCAGCTATGTATTTCTCGCCAACCAGGATGCGTCCTATATGACCGGGCAGATTCTGCATCCCAACGGCGGCTACATAGTCAACGCCTGATCGACAGAAGCGCGCGGCCGCCGTGATAGATTGCCGCGGCGCTGTGCGCCTCGCAATGACAACAATGGTCATTGCGAGCGAAGCGCGGTCATCTTTCACGGCGGCCGCGCTTCGCTCATAGAACCCCTTCGGGGTTCGTTATGAGTACCTTACCCTTCGGGTCAAGGCAGAATTCCCTAATGCATTTTATCGATTTCGCGCTCCGCCTCTTCCTTCGATATGCCGTAGTTCTCCTGCAGCTTGCCCGCAAGGCGCTCGCGCTGACCGTCGATGTAAGTCAGATCATCGTCAGTCAATTTTCCCCAGCGTGCTTTCACGCCACCTTTGGCCTGCTTCCAGTTGCCCTTGATCTGGTCCCAGTTCATAAAACACTCTCCTGTGTCCGGTTGATGACTGCGGAAGCGTTTCGTCCTGCCTCCACTATTTAGTTTAGTACGCAGTTCGCGTGCCAGACGGACTTGCCATTCAAGGCCTGCGATCGGTCCACCTGATGTGGTTGGTATGCACCGCCCACAGCGTGTTATCAACCGTCCGGGTGCTGCGATTCAGAACCGTCACCGATCCCGCAGACAGCAAAAGCATCCGCAAAAGCCGTGCACGCCGTTTCGGTCATGCGCTCGAACAACCAGCGCCGCGATTCACATAGCTGTCGGGTATAGTCATGTCTGGCGGTGCCTGACTGTCTCCGCGCCGCCAGCTCCAAACGCTCCTGCAAATCAGCTGCCACCGCAGTGATGGCTGACATCATCAGCCCGAGCAGCACTGCGCAACGTGAATCAAATCCTTTAGTCATTTTCCACATCCTGCCGCAGCCCTGGCATTGTCGGCTGGTGCGCAGCGACCACCTGCAGGGCGCCGGGTAACAGATCGAAATGCGCCGGAGTCCGGGCGATGATTTCACCGTCCGCCGAAATTGGCAGCCGCCGCGAAGTCCGCACCGACAGGGTGGCGCCCTGCACGGTATATACCTCGCTCAGCTCCCGGTGTCGGCCCCGTGCCAGCCAGGGTCCGTGCAACAACAGCCGCCACAGCGGCAACGGCGCCAGGCTGTAGAGATCCAGCCGCCGGTCGTCGATTGCAGCGTCGTCAAATACCGTCGCACCACCGCCGTAGTACCTGCCGTTTCCGATCGCCACATGAATGCTGTGCAGGCGACGCTGCGGCCCTTCGTCCGCGGCAATGCGGCAGCGAAACGGTCGTATATCGCGATAAGCACTGAACAGCGCCCGCAGGTAAGCAAAGACACCGGCTCGCGCTTTAAGCTGTGCAGAAAGATGCTCGGTAACCTTCGGTCCAAGTCCGATACTGGCGACATTGGCAAACAGCATGCCGTTGACCCGGCCCAGGTCAATGGACATGACCCGGCCATTGATGGCCACTTGAACGGCTTGACCAGGATCATCGGGAATCCCGAGCGTGCGCGCCAGATCATTCGCCGTGCCGGTGGGAACAATGGCCAGCGGCAGGGTTGCCTCGACCAGAAACGGCAGCAGGCGATTGATGGTTCCATCGCCGCCCGCCACCAGGATGCGGTCGGTCGTCGGATCCAGCATCGCAGCCTGTTCGCGTAGCGTGTCCGGTAATGCATCGGCAAGGATCGGTGCATCGCCGAACAGCGGCACGCCGCTATCATGCAATGCGTCAACCAGTGCCCCGGTCTCATCCCGCCCGTTGCGGCTGCGCGGATTCACGACCAGCAGGCAGCGCTGCATGGACCCGGAGACGGCATTATCCGCTGCGTCCCTCCCGGTCTCGTCACTCATGTGCAGCTCAGTCTCCATCTTTCTTGCACCTCATTCGCGTGGCAATGCAAGACAGGTGCCGCCAGTGTTGGCGTGATGTTTGCTGAACCTTGTACACAGGCACCTGAATTGCCCGCGACGGAAATGCCGGCGAAGCAGGCGCACGAGCCAACAGCAGAATAAGGAGGTGGAACATGCTTTATTGGGCAGTGGTTTTTCTCGTAGTAGCAATCGTAGCCGGACTTCTCGGATTCTCCGGCATTGCCGGTGCAGCAACTAATATCGCCTGGATACTGTTCGTGATTGGCATCATCGTGGCCCTGGTCCTGTTTATTTCCGGGCGAGGTCGCGCGGCGCGTTGAGCGCTTCTGCCGTATCAGACGGGTGATACTCCACGTCATGGTGGAGTCATACGTCATTACGAGGAACGCGGTGACGATATTCCACGTCATTGCGAGGAACAGAGTGACGCGGCAATCTGTGGACTTGCATCTACACCGGCGTGAGATTGCCGCGCTGCGCTCGCGATGACGGGTGATAAGGCCCGGCGCACGGTGCAAATCACCCCTGTTGGGGGTACCAACCTGAACCCGGTCCGCTGCCAGGCTTTGCCCGCGCGGAAAACAGACTGGCACCGCTATTGCAACTTGTGCAGTACCGCCCGGGCAGTCCGGGTTTGACAGAATCTCAACACGAGGAGAAGACACATGACACTTACAAAACATGCATTGGCGATAGCCATATCTTTCACAATGGGCGCCACAGCCTACGCAGCCGAGGACATGAAATCCGGAATGGGACAGCAGCAGCCGGGTGCACAGACAGAAGCGGGCCAGGAGCGCCAGGGCATGATGACGGCGCAACCCGCTCCCGATCAGCCGCTGATGTACAAAAGCGCCGACGACATCATTGGTATGAATGTGAAGAATCAGAACGATGAAGACATCGGCAGCGTCGATAATGTCGTTGTTGATCCGGACACCAATGAGTTGTACGCGGTCGTATCGGTTGGAGGTGTTCTCGGCATCGGCGACAGGAAGGTTCCAATGGAACTGAGCCAGCTGGAATTACGCGACGAAAGTCTGATCAGCCGCACCCAACTATCCGAGGACGAACTGAAAAATCGTCCGAAGTATATCGCCACCAACTACCGTGAGCTCGAAGGTGATCGGGTGCTTAGGGACGTTGCCGCTGTCGGACCCGCAGGTGGTGAAAGTTCCCAGCAGTTCGCCCAACTCGACACCAATGGCGATGGCGTCATCAGTCAGCAGGAAGCCCAGCAAAGCGATACCTTGCAAAACAAGTGGCAGAGGGCTGACATAAATAATGACCAGCAAATCGATCGCGTGGAATTCAGCGCGTTCGAAGAACGCGAGAAACAGCATGGCGATTACAAACAATCGGGACAGAAGGAGCAACAGGGACAGCAGTAACCACCAGCGCATTACGACCCGCCCTCGTGCGGGTTCTTTACGGCGGCCCCCGGCCGCCGTTTTTTTGTCCGCGTCTTTCGCCCTAGTCGATGATACGCGCCACTGACTTGGCTGTGCCCACCCGCTCCAGCGTTACCTTGACACACACCAGAATCGGGACCGTCAACAGGGCGCCGACAATGCCCCATAGCCAGAACCAGAACATCAGCGACACGAAAATCAACAGCGGATTAAGGGTCAGACGCGTACCCGCGGCCATCGGTGTGATGACGTATCCTTCCAGCGACGTTATCGATAGAAACAGCACCGGCACCAACAGCGCGTGGCCGATGCTCGGATAGGTCAACAGGGCTACCATACCCAGGATCACCGCGGTCACAGCCGGTCCGAGGTACGGCATGTAATTCAACAACGCAGTAACAACGCCCCAGAGCACCGGGTTGGGCATCCCGATCAGATACATGACTACCGCCACGATAATACCGAGCAGCAGGTTGATTACAGTGATGGTGGCGAGGTAGCGGGAAATCGCCTCTTCTATCTCCTGCGCAATCTCCACGATCTGGCGCTGCTCGTGAAAATGCGGAAGACTCGAAATGACGTTACGGTACAGTCGCTCGCCCCAGCCGAGAATGAAAAACAGCAGGATAAGCGTGGTGAAAATCCCAACCACCGCCTCGCCGGTCTGGAGCAGCAGGCGCTCATTGAGGCCAGTTTGCTTGAGGATGACCGCGGGCTCTGATTGATCCCCGATCTGCCCGAGTTTTTCCACCTGGGCAGCCGCCGCCTTGACGTCCTCCATGGTTCCCTCGGTCGCCGTATCGATCCGGTACTGGAGCTGCTGCAGCGCCCGCGGCGCCTCCAGAAGCCACTGGCTGGCCGGTTCCCTGAGACTGAAAATACCGACCGCCAGAGCACTTGCAATAATCAACACCAGCAGCACTGAACTGAGCGGTAAAGGCACATGCCAGCGTGCCAGACCACGGACCACCGGACGCAGTACAAAGCTCAGCAACAGCGCCATCGCCATCGGCAGCAGCACCGGCCGCCCGACGTACAGCGCCGCCAGCAGCGCCAGCACCAGAAGGCTTACCATTACCAGACGTATCTGCCGCAAATTGCGATGCAGCCGCTCACTGCGCGCAGCGCGTTCCGCCGCGGCCTGCGATGGAGGGGAAACAGGGTCCGTCATGGCAGCGCGTGAAGCATAAGCCGGGTATCAACCGCTGTGCATGGATCTCTCACCGTTCTGCTTCAGTGTTTCAGAATAACGTACAGCGCGTGAATGACGCCGGGGATGAATCCCAGCAGGGTGAGCAGAATGTTCAACCAAAAGTGTCCTTTGAACCCGACTTCGGTGAAAACACCCACCGGGGGCAGCAGGATGGCGAGAATAATCTTGAACGGATCGGTCGCGGTAACAGGCATTTCCAGCTCCTAATATTTATTTCCGGTTGTTTCCCTGCATTTGAAGCAATTCGTATGCCCGTTCTCACACGAGCAGCTGGCGGTGTGGTTATTGCTTGAGTGAAATGACAATTACCGATATTCAGAATCGGAGGATACGTCTATGCCGGAAAGGACCAGCGACACCCGCACTGAACGCAATCGCCAACGCGCCACGCTGCAGCGACTCGCGCACGTAATGGACAGCGCGATTCCGCTACCGGGCGGATTGCGCATCGGAATGGACGGCATTATTGGACTGATACCCGGCGTCGGCGATGCGATCGGAGCCGCCGTGTCATCGTACCTCGTCATACAGGCCAACAGCCTGGGAGTATCGCGCGCGGTGCTGATGCGCATGTTCGGAAACATCATCATCGATGCTGCGCTGGGTGCGGTGCCGGTGGTCGGCGACCTGTTCGACTTCGCCTGGAAAGCCAATCGCCGCAATATCAAGCTCCTCGAAGATGCACTCGCCGAACCGCACCGGACACGTCGTCGCAGCGCTCTGGTTGTCACCGCCCTGGTGATCGGGGTGCTGGCACTGGCGGTGCTCGTCACAGTTTCCGCAGTGGCGCTGGTGCGCTGGGTCTGGACCAGCCTCGGCGGCTAAGTTCCGCGCTGGCAATGCAGCAACCGTCATTTCCCACCGATTCGCAACTGATCATGGTACTGGCGCTGACGGTTTTCTTTGGCGCTTTGTTTCTGGCCTTTCAGCGCATCTACACAGTGCTGTTACTGATCTTCCTCGGAATCGTGCTGGCCATATTTCTGGATGCGGTGGCGCGCGGCATTGCGCGCCTGACGCACCTCCGCAGGGGCTGGTCGGTTGCCATCAGCCTGCTGCTGTTGCTGGCGATTGCGGGGCTGAGTGCCGCCTGGACAGTGCCGCGCATTGCTGAGGATGTGGTACAACTGAGCGAGCGCCTGCCGCAATCGCTGGCGACGCTCGAACACACGCTGCGGGATCGTGAATGGGGCCGCACGCTCCTCGATAAACTGTCGACGGTGGAGGATCGCTTCAGTCTGGCGGAGACTGCGCGGCGGTTCCTCGGCGTGTTCTCGACTGTGGTCGGCGGTATCACCGGCGCGGTGATCATCTTCGTGCTGGGCATTTATTTCGCGTTCGAACCACGTACTTATACCCAGGGCACACTGTCGCTGATCCCGCCGGCGCGACGCGCGCACAGCAGCGAGGTGCTGCGCGAACTCGGGTATGCACTGCGCTGGTGGCTGCTCGGGCGGATGCTGTCGATGCTGGTGGTGTTCGGGCTGACGTGGATCGGACTGACACTGCTGGGGGTGCCGCTCGCATTCCTGCTCGCAGCGATCGCCGGACTGCTTTCGTTTATCCCGAACATCGGTCCACTACTGTCGCTGGTGCCGGCGGTGCTGGTGCCGCTCGGCCAAAGCTGGCATCAGGCGGTGTACGTGGTGTTCCTGTATGCCGGTGTGCAGGCTCTGGAGAGCTATCTGATTACGCCGATGATTCAGCGCAAGACCGTTTCGCTGCCGCCTGCCCTGTTGCTGGTGTTTCAATTGCTGATGGGCATACTGGCGGGCTTTCTCGGTCTGTTCGTTGCGACGCCACTGCTGGTGGTGATCATGGTGCTGGTCAAGATGCTGTACATACAGGATCAGTTCGGCGAACGCGCCTCACTGCCCTGAATCCTGTGGATTAATTATTCGCCGGGGAGATGATCGGCGACATAAGCGCCGCGCTGGCCCCGCTCCTGATCGCCCTGATAAGTCGTGTCGCGCGCCGTCTGGTGCTCCAGTTCGGCATTTAACTCGGCACCCAGCAACATCATTAGCGCCGTAATGAACAGCCACATCAGCAGTATGATCACCGCACCGAGCGAGCCGTAGGTCGCATTGTAGTTACTGAAGTTCGAGACATAGTAGGAAAACAGTCCCGACGCGATCAGCCACAGCACCAGTGCAATACCGGCGCCCCATGACACCCACTGCCAGCGCGCCTGGCGCCGGTTTGGCGCATAACGGTAGATGACCGCCAGTGCGAACAGCACTACGGCCGCCAGCACCGGCCAGCGCAGCCAGTTCACTGCCGTCTCGGCAATAGCGCCGAGCCCGAGAAAATTCAGGGCGATCGGCAGCGCCACGATCAGGCCCACGACCACCACCGCGAGCAGCACCAGGAACAGCGTCAGAGTGAAGGCCACCGCATTCAGGCGCAGGAAGCCGCGCTGCTCGTGCTCGCTATAGGCAATGTTGAGCGCCTTGATCAGGGACTTTGTGCCCCTGGTCGTGCTCCACAGCGCCAGCAGGATTGCCACGATCAACCCGACGCCGAGTGCATTACTGCTCGCCGGCGACGCGAGTTGCTGCAGCTGACCCTGCAGCAGCTCATAAGCCTCTCCGGGCAGTATGGTGCGCAGCTGCGAAAACTGCTCGGTGACCTGCGCGGGATCGGACAGTAATCCATACACTGAAACCAGCGCTGCAAGTGCCGGAAATAATGCCAGCAGGCCGTAAAAGGCGACCCCCGCCGACACCAGCCCGATATCGTCATCCGACACCTTGTGCCGGACCCGGTTCAGCACCTGCTTCCAGCCGCGTGCGGGAATACCCCGCGGAGTACGCGCGGCACGGCCCCGATCGGACTGCTCCGCCGGGTCAGCGTAACTGCTCACTGCACAGTACTCTTCCCGCAGCAGCGGCGTCGCTCAGCCATTGTCCCGCTGCTCCTGCCGCGCGGCGTCGCGGGCGGCCGCTGCCACCCTTTCGACCTTTTCCCGGGCCCGGTGCACTTCCTCTTCGACCGCAGCCGCACTGAGGCCCTGATGTTGTGCTTCGGCGCGCGTGGCTTCGGCCACCTGTTCCGCACGTTCGCGCCATTCGCGCCCTTCCTCTCGCAGGCCTTCGCCGCTCAGGCCCTGGGCGCGTGCCTCTGCCATGGCCGCATCGCGCGCGGCAGCAGCGGTCCGACGGCCACGCTCGGTCTGTGCCTCCATTTCCGCCCGGGCCCTGCCCTTGAGTTCATCGCTGGTCTTCCCGAACAGCCGGTCTTCACGGCGCGTCTCCGGGAGCGCCGTACCCAGCGCGGTGCCGGCCGCCAGGCCCACTGCGATCAGAGACAACGGATAGCGCTCGATCAGGTCGCCGGCCTGGTGTGCGGCCGAGCGGGCTCGAGTGGCGGTTGTGTGCCGCGCCTGCCGCGCACGCCGCCAGGCATTGTCGCGCGCCTGACGGCTGCGTTCGCGCACGTCGGCGCTGGCTGCGGCCATGCGCGCCCCGGCGCTGTCGATTCGCGCCCGCGCCTGTTCTCCCAGTTCGCCGGCAGCGCTACGCGCTTTCTCGGACCATTCGCCGACCTTTTCCGACGCCTGCGATGCGGCGGAACCGCCTTTGTCTCTCCACTCGTCCATGTGCGCGCCGGCGCGGCCGCTGCGCGACTGGTATTCGCCCAGGGATTCGGAGCCGAGATCTTCGTAGATGATGAGGTCGATCTCGTCCTCCTCGAACGGGTATTCCTGTTCCAGGTACTGGGCATAGATATCGGCCATGCCGCCCTGTCGTGCGGCCTCCTCGACGTGGCGTTCGACGTCGCGTTCGCCTCCCGGTGCCGCAGCGGAACCCGGGCCACGCTGGCCTGCCATCAGCCATGCCAGTCCGATGCCGGTGAGTGCCATCGGCACCGGATTGTCCCTGGCAGTCCGCATCAGATTGGCAAAGAATTCACCAGACCCGCTTTTCATGTAGCGCAGCCCCTCATCCAGCAGTTCCCCGGGGGACAGTTTGTCACCGAGCGCCGAAAGCGTGCGATCCAGATTTTCGCGATGCCGTTCAATGTCCTCGTGCAATTCCTGCGAACTGCGTGCGCCATTGGTCCGCGCATCGCCATTCCCATGTACTTCTGGATTTCTCATGTGTTAGTCCTCCTGAACAGGCGGCTGTCGCGCCGCACTTCATCCAGCGTCTGCTGCGGTTTCAGATTCTTCGCCCTGACCTTCTTGCGCCCGCTCAGCAGCATGATCAGACCGATCAGTGCAACCACACCGCCAACGATCAGAGGCGCGGCCCAGGCCTGCTGCTCCAGCGGGATGACCATCAGCAGCCCTGCCACCGCGGCATCCAGCAGCACCAGCAGTCCTGCGAACAGCACCAGCGCTCCCATTCCGAGATTGCGCAGGCCGCTACCCAGTTGCGAGATCTTTTCCGAGACCTCGGCTTTTGCGAGGTCGACCTCGTCCTGCACCAGTGCCGTACTCTCGTGGGTGAAATCCCGGATCAATTGGGCAATCGAACGGCTTTCCCGATGAAAACCCTTGGTATCGTGCATTTCAGCTGACATAATTTTCCCTCCACTCAGTAGGCCGAACGCTCGAGGTCCGGTGAATTGGTCGTTGCGTAAGATTCACTCCGCGATTCCGCTTCCGGCTCGGAACTCTTGAGCAGTCGCGCCAGCAGGAAGCCAACCGCGACGGCACCGCCGAAGGCCAGGCCCGGCTGGCGGCGCGCATAGGTCTGACCCTGCTGCCACAGTTCCTGGGCGGATTTGCTCTCCAGCCAGCGTGCCAGGTCTTCGGTGCCGACGGCGGCACGCCGCCAGTAGTTCGCTACGGTGTCGCGATTCTGCGTCTCGAGCGAACCGGCGCTCTCCTGCATTGCGTCGGCAATCGCCTGCACGTTCTCGGCGATTGCGGATTGCCGCTCATCGACATAGTCATGCAGTTGTTGACGCGCGGTACCGGCCGCTTCTCGCACCGCTGTCAGCGACTCTTCGCGCAGCGTTTCGTACTCGTCCTTGACAGCACCGGCGACTTCACCGGCGGCCTCACGCATACCTTCTCCTGATAGAGCACTCTGGTGCGGCGTTTCGGGCGTCCCGGGATCCGCCGGGGAACGGGTGGTTTCATCTTGCATGTCAGACCTCCAGATGGTCATAGGCTTTTGCTGTATCACTTGTCTATCAAGAACTGTGCCGCAACCATCGTTTGCCGCACGCTGCTGCCCGGTCGCCAGGCTCGGCAATCAATCGCTGTGCCGGCGAGCTTCAGGTGTTGTGATATGAGCCAGGAGGCGGTGGAAAAGCACCAGGAATACGCCCGCTGCCAGCGCGTCATTAGCCGGTCACGCGGGTCCGGAACCGGTGTCCGTATCACCGGCTTCCTCTTCAACCATGCGGCGACGCTGCAGGTGGTAAATGAGCAGCCAGCAGAACATCGCCCAGGCCGCGCCGGCACTCCATCCGGCGAGCACATCGGTCGGCCAGTGAACACCCAGATAAACGCGGCTGACACCAACCAGCGCGGTAATCACCAGCGCCGTCGTCAGCACATAGATTTTGATGACGCGGGCGCGGTGCGCGCGGGCCAGAATCGCCGCCAGCGTCAGGTACACGATCGCTGCATTCATTGAATGGCCACTCGGGAAACTGGCGGTATAAACCTGCTGGCCGTGCGGCAGGAAATCCGGTCGCGGCCGTGCAAAACCGGCTTTCAACGCCAGGCTCAGCAACAGACCGCCCACCACTGCCAGCAGCAGGAAGGCGATAGTGCGCGGTTTGTGTTCCAGCACCAGAAAACCCACCGCAGCCAGTGTAATCAGCGTCAGTATCGCGGTGCCGCCGAGTGCCGTGATATCGCGTACCGACTGTTCCAGCCAGCCTGGACCAAGTGGATCGGACAGGTCGCCGGGCGTACGCAAGGATTCCAGGACCCACTGATCGAATGCCTGGCTGCTGCCTTCCAGCACTTCGTCGGCGATCTCGGCGAACGCCCACAGGCCCAGC
Organism: Thiogranum sp.; assembly: GCA_024636585.1. GTDB lineage: Bacteria > Pseudomonadota > Gammaproteobacteria > DSM-19610 > DSM-19610 > Thiogranum. The sequence goes on from JAGXGS010000021.1 coordinate 112,671, forward strand.
GCGATGACCAGGAAAAACAGCAGATAATACATGCCATCGCGACTGAACCAGTTGCGCGCCCGCAGGGGACCTGGAAGTGTTTTCCACATAAGCTGCTCCGGTTCCGTTTAGAGAATTGGCGATGCAAGACGCGCCAGGCGACTTTTCCAGGCCTCGCGGCCGTGCAGTTGAAATGTATCCAGCCGGATCTCCTGTGCGTATTCAAGGTCGGCCATAAAGCTGCGTTCGAGTTCCTCCGCGACGCTCTCGTCACGGATCACCAATGCCACTTCATCGTTCAGCTTCATGGAACGGTTATCGAGATTGAATGTGCCTACGGTCGCCCAGCAACCGTCAACCACGAACGTCTTGGCATGCATCTTCGAGGGCGTCCTGATTCTGACCTTTTATCTGGGCGGTTTTCTGGTGCTGATATTCGGCTTCGACTGAAGTCTCTTTCAAGCCATATCCCGTTCGACCCGCTCGTGTACCTGCGCCAGTGTAGACCCGGATATCCATCCGCGTTGCGCGGCATCCACTGCGATTTCGGCGCTGTTCGGCGCCGCCAGCATCGGCACATCGAGCGCGGCCAGTTCCGCCTGCATCGCCGCCAGCTCGCGGGTGCGAGTCCGGGACAGACGCAGATCGCGAATATAGATGCCAGCGACGCGCTCCGGCTGCTGCCGCGCCAGCCCCACGTACAGTTCGGGGTCGTGCTGGCCACTGTCGCCGATCAATAGCAGCGGCAATTCGGGATAGACAGTCAGAACCCGCTCCAGCACCTCGCGCTTTTGCCCCGGCGCACGCCGCGGGAACGGGTGCCGCAGGGTGATACCCCAGTCGCGCAGCTGCAACACCGGCCCGATCGGAATGTCATGCAGCTGAAAGAACTCCTCCAGGGTCGGATAGATGCTCCATGGACTGCGCGAAACATAAATCAACGGATTTTTTTCTTCTGTATCCGGCCCCGCGTAGAGGCCGCGATACAGCGCGGCGATGCCGGGAAACGGCACCCGGTCATGGGGACCGCGAGCAAACAGTTGCCACAGCATCTTCAGCTTGTTCGATACACCGGTGAAGATGACGGTATCGTCAATGTCGCTGACGATAATGCGCCGGGCGGCAGGCGTCGCTACCAGTATTTCACCGCGAGCGGTGACCGGTTCCTGCCGCTGCGGTTCGATGAGCTCGACCAGATACTCGCGCCAGAGGGATGTGACATTCTGGGGCGGGAGCTCCAGACATGCTGAAAAATGGCCATGCGTGTCGGCGGTCACTTCGCGTACCGCGCCGCCGCAATGTACGCGCACGCGTGCGCCCGGAATGCGCGGGCTGGTAGCCAGCCGCATGGCATCGACAATGCGCGTCCACAGGCGCCGCTGTTCATCGCGGCCAATCGGTCGGCGCATGTGGGCCCGGCGGCCGAATGTCACCTGGCCATTGACGCACACCATGCGGCCATTACCAAAGCCCCGGAACGGCTGGATCGACACTGGCAGTTTCAGTTCGGACATTCCGGTCAGATGCAGGTGTCTTCAGCGATTGGCCAGATTCCTTTCTCCGGCATGGCCTGCGGCCGCCGCCATCTGGCTACTCTGAAGCCGGTACTTCTGGATGCGGTAACGCAGGGTTTCGCGAGTCGTGCCGAGCGCCTTGGCAGTCGCGGCGACGTTATAGCGGCTGCGTTCCAGCGCCGCCTGGATGATGTAGCTGTCCATCTCATCGAGCGCCATCGAACCATCGAGCGGGATGATCACCCGGTCGCCGTCCACCTCGGCACGTCCGTCGCCCTGGCCGGTTTCGCGATCGAGCTGCAGCCAGCGTTCCTCGAGATGACTGCCCTGCGACAGCAGTACCGTGCGCTCGATCACATTGCGCAACTCCCGGACATTGCCCGGCCAGTGATAACGCGACAGCTGTTGATAGATCCGGTCACTGATGTGACTGATGTGCTGATTGGCAATGGCATTGAATTCTTCTACGAATACCGGCACCAGCTGCCGGAGATCTTCCATGCGCTCGCGTAGCGACGGCAACGGAATCTGGAATACATTCAGACGATGATAGAGATCGCCGCGAAAACGCTGGTCACGCACCTGGCGCTCGAGCTGCCGGTTGCTGGCGGCGATCACCTGGACATCCACGCTGAAGGTTTTTTCACCGCCTACCCGGCGCACCCGGCGATCTTCGATGGCGGTCAGCAGCTTGGCCTGCAGATCGGGGTCCAGCTCACCGATCTCATCGAGAAACAATGTGCCGCCATCGGCCTGTTCCAGATAGCCGCGGTGCCGGCCTCTGGCGCCAGTGAACGAACCTGACTCGTGACCGAACAGCTCCGAGTCGGCGAGGTCACGCGGCAGTGCAGCGCAATTTACATCGATGAACGGCCCGTCGCCGCGCGCGCCGCCGTGGTGCAGGATGCGCGCAATCAGACCTTTGCCGGTTCCGGTTTCACCGCTGATGATCAACCCGCTGATCGGCACTTCGATCAGACGTTGCACCAGGTCACGCACCTGCTGTGCCTGTGGACTGCCGCCGACGAAAGCTTCCGGTCCATAGCGCCTGACGCCCTCGGCGCATTGCCGGCGCAGTCGCCCCTGCGCAGTCGCACCGCGACGGGCACCGTTCAGCACCACACTCAGACGCTCCATGCTGCAGGGCTTTTCCAGAAAATCGAGTGCCCCCAGTCTGAGCGCGCGCACCGAATCCGGCATATTGCCGTTGCCGGTCAGCAACACCCATTCGACGGACTTGCGCTGTTCCCGGACATCCTCCAGAAGATCCAGCGAATTGCCATCGGGCAGGGTCATGTCCGCCAGCACCACCAGCGGCTCGTTTGCCTCGTCACTCAGTATCCTGCGGGCCTCGGCAAGGGTGCTGGCCACCTGTACTTCCCATCCCTGAGGGGAAAGGTAGCGCGCCAGTTCGTTGGCCAGTCGTTCTTCGGCTTCGATAATCAGCAATGAATCAGCCACTACAACTCTCCATCCGGATACCGGCCGGGTCCAGTGGCAGCAGCGCCGTCAGTCGGCGCCGCGGGTGAAAAAAAATATCGTCCCTGACTTTAACGTCCATGTTTCCTCCATCGAATTCAGCCGCCGAACGGACTTGCCAGACCGAGCCGGCACGCCCACTGCACAGCGCCTGTTCAATAAAAACCTTTCCAATGGCCCTGGAGCCGGTGGCGATTGCTCTGTTCACAGCGTACCAACTACGTTGTCTGACATATCCTTCAGTACATCCCGGGCACGCTGCTCTTCATCGTGGTCGCGGGCATGCACCACCACGAACCAGTGACCGTTACGAGCGGCATCCTCCACCCAGGCGATAACCACATCATGATCGGGCCGCAGTGTAAAAAAGCCGCCGAGCAGCAATCCGCCAACGGTCCCGAACCCCGCCAGCGCGCCATAGGTGTAGAGCGGATTCGAAGTAAAGGCCCGGATGTCGGTGGTCACCAGAATCGATGCGATCAACAGACCCAGCAGAAATCCTGCAATACCCAGCACGACGTGAGCCAGAACCAGCGTCCTCGCGATGCCGCGGGTCTCGGGTTCCAGTTTTTTCTCGACGGCAGGATCGTTCGGCTTCACGATGCGGACCTGACGGCTGCTGAGTCCGCTCTGCCTGACCAGGCGATCCGCTGCTTCCCGGGCCTGTTCCCCGGTGGCGAATTCCGCGGCGACTCTGGACAAATATTTTTCGCCGAATATCGCAAGCGTTGCCATTATTTTTCTCCTCCAGACCTGCGCGCCCGCGCCTCAGTCTCTGTTCGTATTGCGACGCATGGACTCGACGACCCGCCCCGGCAACGGATGAGCAGCGCCTTCGGCAGCTCGCTTGGCCTTGTAGCAGGCTGCATCGGCCTGGGCCCAGACGGTTTCGAAAGTCCCGCTGTTGCGATCTATATTCACCAGTCCAATACTGATACCGAGACTCAGCGACTGACCCTGCCAGTTGAACTCCTGTTCCTGCAGCAGCAGGCGCAGTTCACTGACGGTACGCACTCCCTCCGCAGGCAGGCAGTGCTCCATCAGCAGGCCGAACTCATCGCCGCCAAGCCGGCCGAGGGTATCGCGCTCGCGAATCGAGGATCGCAGGGTGGTGGCAACCTGTTTGAGTACCGCATCGCCGGCCAGATGACCGTGCGTGTCATTGATCTGTTTGAAGCGATCGAGGTCCATGAACAGCAACACATGTTGCGATCCGTCCTGGCGGGCGCGCTCCAGCACCGTGCCCAGCCGGCGCTCGAACTCCCGTCGGTTGACCAGGTTGGTGAGATGGTCACGCGCGCACTGGCGTTTCAACTGGCGCAGTCGGTCATAGGCGCGCGTGCAATCGCGGAGCAGCACCACCCGGTCCGGCCAGGCGCGCCAGGCGGGATTGCTCGCACTGGCAATCTTCACCACCCGACGGCTGCCGTCGCAGCGCGTGAGCAGGTAGTGCGGATCATCTCCCTGGCAGTCGCTTTCCCCCTGCCCCTCGGGCAGCGCTGTCAGCGGCTGCTTTGTGCCTGCCGTGTCGCGCAGGATCATGAGTTCCGACCAGTGCCGGCCCACCGCCTGATCCGCGGATACATTCAGCAGCCGTTCCGCCTGTGGATTCAGGAACCGCACCTCGCCATCCGGACCGACTGTCAGTAACGCCTCCGGCAGTGCCAGCAGCAACTGCATGGCCCATCGACTCTCGATTGCCGGGTGTTCGGTCGGAAGTGCGTATTGCAGTGCCATCTCGTCTGGTCTCCTGGTAGTTCTTTTTACTGGGCATACTGACTTTTTAACAGTATTCCCCTCGCGCAGGTGGAAGAATCCGTGTGATTACGTTCGGAAAAACTCGTACCCCGGGCTCATGTCCGGTTCGATCCCCAACTCATGGCACAATGCAGCCTTGCGGCACAGGTCGGCGATATTGGCAGCCTGCATTTTTTCCATGACATGTGCGCGGTGATTTTCAACAGTGCGCGGACTGATATTCAGCACCCGCGCGATTTCCTTGTTACTCAAGCCGTCGGTGGCGAGCTGCATGACTTCGCACTCGCGCGGCGTGAGCTGTTGACAGCGAGCCCGGATCTGGCTTTCCGCCATTTCCCGTTCCCGCTGTCGCCGGTCTTCGGCGACAGCTTTCTCGATCCGGGAAATCAGGGTTGCGGTCGACAGTGGCTTTTCCAGAAAATCGACCGCCCCCTGCTGCACTGCTTTCACACTAGCCGGAATACTGCCGGCGCCGGAGATGAAGATCACAGGGATCTGGCAACCCTTCTTCCTGAGTGCCTCCTGCAGACTCAGGCCATCCATGCCCGGCATGCGCAGATCCAGAATCAGGCAACCGGGCCGGTCTCCGTCACTGCAGGTCTCGAAGAAGGATTCAGCCGTGGCATAGGCCTGGACCCTGTAGCCTGCCAGGTCGAGCGCCATCGACAGCGACTCGCGTACTGCACTGTCGTCGTCCACCAGAAAGATTGTTGGCTTCTCATCCATCCCCGGTCATTTCACCTGTGTAGCCGGCTTAATGTGTGGCATAGGTCAGACAGTTGATAACCTGATCGCCACTGATGCCGACAGAGATTTCGTCGGCGCCACACTCAAGCTCGACATTGTGAACGCAATCACTCACTTTGCACGCACCAACGCCGGCGATCAGCTTACCGTCGACGTGCATGGAACCGCTGTTCTCGAGAAAAGTGTCGCATCCCGGGATACTACTGTGACCAATGGTAATCGCTTTGGCGTGACACCTTTCATTGATGTTGTATGCACATTCCTTTATCGAACACCCGTTGACTGCGGGCATCTCTACGGTCATCTTCATCGTCATTACCTCCGTGTCCTGCGGTACTGATTTTCCAGGCCAGTATCGTATAAAACTGTTCCGCCTGATGTCATTGCGATATCACAATGAATCGCCACCTGTTGCCTAGATCGCGTCGACTGCGATCACTCCGCAGGCTACACGCTCACCGCCGCCACCCAGCGGCTTTGGGCTGTCGGAATAGTTATCTCCGCTCTCATGCACAACCACCGAGCGAGCGACCAGATCCGGAACCTCCAGGCGCGGCGCGAACATTGCCATAGTTGCCGTGCCATCCGGTCCAACCAGCAAGGCCGGCATGTCACCGAGATGCCCATCGCCTACCGGACCTGCATGCTTCCCGGTGTTTTCCGCGTCATAATGGCCGCCCGCCGCGCCGCCGGGAACCGTCTTGCCATTTTTGCTTTTTGCTCCACAGTCAGGATTCTCGTGCACATGGAAGCCATGCGCTCCGGGGCTGAGGCCCTTGAGGTCAGGGATGATCAGCAGCCCCAGTTCACTGCTGTCACGGAAGGTGACGGAGCCAATAGATTCGCCGACGCCCTCCTTTGTGGCTTTCTTTATCTCCACCTTCAGATCCGCGGCCTGAGCGCCTGTCAGTACACCGCCCATCAGCAATGCGCCTGATACTATGGATGCCATTTTGAAATTCATAGAGTCCCTCCTTGCCGGCGATAGCCTCGGCGTCAGCGCAATTGAACGAGAAGTTGACGGCCCCACTGAGGCCGGCACACCAGCATTAACCATAAGGCCCGCATTACCCGCCGTCACTGACAATTCGCAATTCTCGGGCGCCTCGCGATTGAGAATTATCATTGCCAGTCCGGCGCATCTTTTCTAATTTCAGCGCAACCGAATGGACAGTCACACCTGAACGGAGCTCACGATGACACTGGTAAACACAGCGGCACCCGATTTCACCGCCCCGGCAGTCATGCCGAATGGATCGATCAACGAGAATTTCCGGCTGCAGGACTTGCGTGGCCACTATGTGGTGGTGTTTTTCTGGCCGCTGGACTTCACCTTCGTGTGCCCTTCGGAAATCATAGCCCACGATAACCGATTCGATGAATTCAAGGCGCGCGGCGCGGAACTGGTCGGGATATCAATCGATTCGGTGTACGTGCACTACGCCTGGCGGGAGACACCGCGCGACAAAGGCGGCATCGGCCCGGTGAAGTTCCCCATCGTCTCCGACCTCACGCACGCCATCACCCGCGCCTATGGCATCGAACACAGCGACGGCGTGGCGCTGCGCGGCTCCTTTCTGATCGACCGCGAAGGGATTGTGCAGCATCAGGTGGTGAACAATCTGCCACTGGGGCGTGAGGTCGATGAAATGCTGCGCCTGCTGGATGCCCTGCAATTCTGCGAAGAGCATGGCGAAGTCTGCCCGGCCGGCTGGCACAAGGGCGAGGAAGGTATGAAGCCTACCGCACAAGGGGTAGCGGACTACCTCGGCAAACACGCGCAGCAGCTGTAGACGCGGCTGATCGGCTGCGCAACCCGGACCGGGTGCAACGATGTCCGACACCGTCGACATGCTGCTGCTGGCGCGCATCCAGTTCGCCTTCACCATTGCCTTCCATATTATTTTTCCCGCCTTTACGATCGGGCTCGCCAGCTACCTGGCATTCCTTGAAGCACTGTGGTTGAAGACGCGGCGCCAGCTGTACATGGATCTGTACCGGTTCTGGTTGAAACTGTTTGCTCTCTCGTTTGGCATGGGCGTGGTATCCGGACTGGTCATGAGCTATCAGTTCGGCATGAACTGGAGCCGGTTTTCCGAGCAGACCGGCAATGTGCTCGGCCCGCTGCTCGGCTATGAGGTGTTGACGGCGTTTTTTCTCGAGGCATCGTTTCTCGGTATCATGCTGTTCGGACATAACCGCGTCGGCCCGCGCCTGCATTTCATGGCCACCTGTATCGTCGCCATCGGCACCCTGATCTCCGCCTTCTGGATTCTTTCCGCCAACAGCTGGATGCATACGCCGGCCGGGCATTCTCTGATCGATGGTGTTTTTTACGCCGAGGACTGGTGGGCCGTCATATTCAATCCGTCCTTCCCCTATCGACTCGTGCACATGACGCTGGCGGCATTCCTGTCCACGGCGCTGGTCATCTGCGCGGTCGCTGCGCTGCACCTGTTGCGGCGCACGCACACCGAGGCCGCAAGTACCATGCTGCGTATGGCGCTGCCGTCCATCGCAGTCATTGCAACACTGCAGATCATCGCCGGCCATGAACACGGCGTGAACACCTGGCACCATCAGCCGGCCAAGCTGGCAGCCATGGAAGGCATCTGGGAAACCCGTCGCAATGCACCACTGCTGTTGTTCGCGCTGCCCGACCAGGAGGCCGAACGTAACCACTTCGAAGTTGGCGTGCCCGGGCTGGCGAGCTGGGTGGTTACCGGTGATTTCGCGGGTGAGATCAGGGGGCTCACGACCTGGCCGGCCGATGAGCGGCCGTTTGTGCCGCTGGTGTTCTGGAGCTTTCGCCTGATGGTCGGAATCGGATTGCTGGCACTGGCAATCGGGCTGTACGGCAGCGCCTGGCTGTGGCGCGGGGGTATTGCGCGACAGCGCGGTTTCCTGCGCCTGTGCACACTCAGCGCGCCGCTCGGATTCATCGCGGTGCTTGCCGGCTGGATCACCACGGAATCGGGGCGTCAGCCTTACACGGTGTACGGACTGCTGCGCACCGCCGATTCGGTTTCCCCACTGAGCGCCGACGCTGTGGGCATGTCGCTCATAGTATTCGTGTTCGTGTACCTGGTCATCTTCAGCGCCGGCATTTTCTACATGCTGCGGATAGCGCGCCAGGGTCCCGTGAGCCGTCCCGAACCAAAGCCGCACGCCCACGGCGCAACTGCCGTGGCTCCGGAATACTAAGGCAGAGCGCCCATGGATGCTTTTGACCTGCCATTGATCTGGGCCGCCCTGCTGGTTCTGGCGGTATTCATGTACGTGCTGCTGGACGGCTTCGATCTCGGCGTCGGCATTCTGTTCCCGTTTGTCGAGACTGACGAACACCGCGACATCATGATGAATTCGGTCGCACCGGTCTGGGACGGCAATGAGACCTGGCTGGTGCTTGGTGGCGCCGGCCTGTTCGCCGCCTTTCCCAAAGCCTATGCCGCACTGATGCCCGCGATCTACATGCCGATCGGATTCATGCTGACCGCATTGATTTTCCGCGGCGTCGCCTTTGAATTCCGTTTCAAGGCCAGCGGCGCAATCCGGCGCCTATGGGACCAGGCGTTTCACTGGGGTTCAGTAGTCACTGCCTTCGCCCAGGGCCTGGTGCTGGGGGCGATCGTACAGGGTATCGATCTGGAGCAGGGGCGCTTCAATGGCGCGCTGTTCGACTGGCTGACGCCATTCAGTTTCGTCACCGGTTTTGCGCTGGTATGGGGCTACACGCTGCTCGGCGCCGGCTGGCTGATTTTGAAAACCGAAGGCGAACTGAACGCCTGGGCACATCGCGCGGCGCGCCTGGCGGCCGGCCTGGTGTTGATCATGATGGTGATCGTGACACTCTGGGTGCCGACGCTCGATACCGCTGTAAGCGAACGCTGGGGCCTGCATTACCCGGTGCCGGACTGGTCGCGGTTACTGCCCTGGTCGCCGGTCCCGCTGCTGGTTGCCTTCTCGTTCTGGAGGCTGTTCCGCAGCCTGCGCGGCGGCGCCAGCCATGCACCCTACCTGTGGACGGTAGCCCTGTTTCTGCTCGGCTATCTCGGCCTGCTACTCGGCATCTATCCCTACCTGGTGCCCTACCAGCTGACGTTCCGGGAAGCCGCCGCCGCACCCAATGCCCAGGCGTTGTTGCTGGTCGGCGCGCTGGTACTGCTGCCCCTGATCCTGGGTTATACGGCCTATGCCTACTGGGTGTTCCGCGGCAAGGTCAGAAGCGACGCCGGATATCACTGAGCACTGCCAGGGCGCTGCTTTCAGGGTGCCGTCTTCGGCGTAAGCTGCCGGGCTATGGCGACAGTGCCGCCGCCTACCCAACGCGCATTCTCGAAGCCGATCGAACGCAACAGCATCGTTGCTCCGAACGAGCGCGGGCCGGTGTGGCAAATCACCAGCACCGGACGGTCAGTCGGCAAACGGTCCAGACTCTGCTTCTGGAACAGCTGATCCAGCGGCACATGCACGGCATCCGGATGACTGAACGCGAGCACCTGCCGTTCGGCCGCGGTACGCACATCGAGCAACAGTACCGGCTGTTTTTTTGCCAGCATCTCCAGCGCCTTGTCGGCACCGATTTTTGCGTTGCCTGACGCCAGTGCCGCCTGAGTCAGTTTGCCGGTGACCTGTTCATGCAGCGTCGCGGCCAGCTCCGCGTCATAGGCCTGCGCCACACCACCGAACAGCATAAACGCCGGCAACACCCACAGACGCATTGATTTCTTCATGGTGTTCTCCTGATTATCAGATGACCATAAGGAAGTGTAGTCCAGCACCTGCCGCAGCAGATTGACGCGGATCAGACAGAGATCATGGATTCAGACAAACGGGTGCTTTATGCTCCGGTTTCCACACCAGCGACGGCGGCTTCACGATTTGCAGGATTTTCGGGCACCATGACTGATGCATTTCGCCTGCATGGCGGCAAGTGGCTCCCGGCCGGTGCAGGACTGTTGCTGGTGGCGCTGTTACTCGCTGCGACACTGGTGAGCTGGCCACCGGTACAGCAGGTGATCGAACGTCTGGAACTGCTGACTTACGACATCCGGCTCAATCACGCGCCGCTGCCACGCGAGCGCGATACCGCCCGCATCGTGATTGTCGATATCGATGAACGCAGCCTGCAACAGCAGGGCCGCTGGCCCTGGCCGCGCGATCAGGTCGGTCAGCTCCTGCAGCGACTGAACGATGCCGGCGCCGCAGTGATCGCCTTCGACGTGCTGTTCAGCGAACCGGACCGCAACCCGGCCATCGACGTCCTGGATTACCTGGTGGCGGGCGACCAGGGACACGAACTGCGCGCCGGGCTGCAAAACCTGTCACTGGAACTGGATCGCGACCGGCGCTTCGCTGCCCAGCTTGGCGACCGCGACGTGGTGCTGGGGATGTTGTTTCATCGCGAGGATTCGCCGTCGGTCGGTGCGCTGCCGGTGCCACTGCAGGTTCTGGATACGCTGCGCAGCGGCCGCCTCACAGCCTATGACCTGCCGCGCTTCACCGGAACGCTGCCGGCCCTGCTCGAGGCCGTGCCGGCGGTGGGTTTTCTCAATACGCGACCGGATGTCGATGGCACGATTCGCCGCTCCCCATTACTGATTCGCCACGGCACCGGCCTGTATCCATCGCTGGCGCTGGAAACCGCCCGGCTTTACCAGTTGCTCGACAGTGTTCGTCTGGAGACGGCGCCGATCGCCGAGCGCGAAGTGCTGGAAGCGGTGCACCTGGGCGATGCACGGATTCCCACCGATGCTGCCGGCAATGTCCTGATTCCCTATCGCGGCCCGCCCGGCACTTTCGCCACTGTATCAGCAGGCGACCTGCTCGCCGGACTGCCAGTCGCAACGTCACTGGAAAATGCCATCGTCATCATCGGGACTTCGGCAATCGGGCTGGCCGACCTGCGCCCGACGCCGGTCGGCAGCGTGTTTCCCGGCGTCGAGATTCAGGCCACGCTGCTGGATGGCATTCTCAACGGCGGACTGCCGATGGAACCGGCCTGGGCGCCCGGCGTAAACTTCGCCGCCATGCTGGCAGTCGGTGCCGGCCTCGCTATCGTACTGCCGTTTCTCGGTCCGCTGGCACTGACCGGCCTGACGGTTCTGATCATGGCGCTCTGGACCGGGATCAATGTCTGGTTGTGGCGCGATCAGGGGCTGGCGCTGCACCTGGCTTCGCCGCTGCTGATGGTGGTGGCCCTGGCGATGCTCAACATGCTGTACGGTTTCCAGTTCGAGTCGCGGCGCCGCAATCAGCTCAAGAGCCTGTTCGGACAATACGTGCCGGCCGAACTGGTGGAAGAGATGAGTCGCGCGCCGGAGCACTATCATTCCGAGGGCGAGAGTCGCGAACTGTCGGTGCTGTTCGCCGACATCCGCAACTTTACCGGCATTTCCGAATCGCTGTCGGCCGGTGATCTCAAGGAAATGCTGAACCGTTTCTTCACCCCCATGACGCGCATCATCTTTAACCACCGCGGCACCATCGATAAATATGTCGGCGATATGATCATGGCTTTCTGGGGTGCGCCGATTGCAGCTGCGCAACACGCAGACCAGGCGGTCAGCGCCGCGATGGCGATGCTGCACGAAGTGAAGACCCTGCAACCGGAACTGCGCGCGCTCGGCTATCCGGAGATCAGCATCGGCATCGGGATCAACACCGGAATGATGAATGTCGGTGACATGGGATCGATCTACCGGCGCGCCTATACGGTGATCGGCGATGCAGTGAACCTGGCATCGCGGCTGGAGGGCCTGACCAAATTCTACGGTGTCTCACTGGTGGTTGGTGAACAGACCCGGGCGCAGGCATCCGGCTTTGTATACCGGCGTCTGGACCGGGTCCGGGTCAAGGGCAAACGCAGCGCCGAAACCGTTTATGAACCGGTATGCAGAACCGGCGAACTGACCGAGGCGCTGGGAGAGGAACTTGCCGCTCATGATACCGCAATGGAGCTGTTCTGGCAGCGCCACTGGGATCAGGCGAGTGCCGCGTTCGGACGTTTGTCCGCACAATATCCGGACTGCCGGCTGTACGCTCTGTACCTGCAGCGCATCGACGAACTGCGCGCCCGCGATCTGCCGGATGACTGGGACGGTGTCTACGATCGACGCGAGAAATAGCCGCGCCTACTCACTCACCACGAACACCCCTTCTGCATGCACGTTGCCATCGGTCTGTGAGTGAAAACTGAAGCCGCCGCCTATCGCATTGACGCTCGGCCCGGTCAACAGCGCACCCACTTCGCCATTGATGCTGTGTACGCCGAAGGCGCCGCTCACGGTACCCGTGACGTTGGTATGATCGATGTTGACCAGCGGCCCGTCCAGTTGACCGGTGAAATTTACCAGCCACTGCGCGGGCAGGCTCGAAGGGCTCAAACCGAGCGTGATATCGCCGGAAGATATTGCACCGGTACTGAAATCAATGACTGCATTGAAGGTCATGTCGCCGGTCAGAATCGCGCTACCGGTGACGCCGTCGGAGGTATGTCCGAACGCTGCAACCAGGTTGCTGAAAACGCCGATGTCCGAACGGGCATCGATGGCAGCCTGCGTCGCCGGCACCAGGGTCGTCCAGAATACCGGCTGAGTGACAAACGCGACAACGCCCGGATCGGTGGCGTCGGTCTGCACTTCTACCGGGATAGCCGCTGTCGCATCCCAGGCGCCCCACTCGACGCTGAAGCCCGGATTCGCCGGCACCGGTGAGGGTGGCGGTAACTGCGAGGCGCTTCCGGCGCGAAATACCGATTCGATATCGGCGGCGAGAAATGCGTCAAAGCCATCGTCCACGGGATCGAGCACCGAGGTCGTGATTACCGGCCCCAGATCGCTGGCGGTCGCTTTGCCGCCAGTCAGGGAACCGAAGTCATTCGGAAAGTTCTTGGGCTCAGGACCGCTCAATATCATAATTCCGATACGCTGATCGTCAGCCAGACGCTGGCTCTCCAGATCGGACAGGCGTGCATCCGTGAACGTTACGACGGTCGTGGTATCGGTGAGCGTGGTGCTGATCGGCTCAGGCACAAAGTTTGGCTCCGACAGCGTACCGGTATCCGTTGTTACCAAAGCCAGTTCGCCGCTGTCGTCACCTGTGCTGTCGAGCGTGATCAGGCTGTCTTCTGTGGTGCTGCTGTCGACTGTTTCGATGGTACCGCTGTCATCCGCAGATCCTGGGTCAGAGCTGTCAGTTGTCGCCGGTTCTTCAGTGGCTGTCTGCGGCTCTGCATCCACTTCTGTTTCTGTTTCCGGAGCAGGCGGTGGCGGCGTCTCTCCCTCCAGGGCCGCCGGCGGTGCCAGCAGTCCCTTCGGCAGCTGGCGCGCGCTATCGATACGGGCAAAATTAAATGCAGCGCCCTCGCCGATATCGAAGCTACCCGCCTCATTTGTGATCCGTACCCCGCCCTTCCAGACGCCCACTGCCAGTGTCTCGCTCAGCCGCAGCTCATAGTGGGTGCCGCGCACCCCGATGGTGGCGACCGGGGTATTGATGCGATAGGCATCCGGGTCCTGTTTCCCGATCAGTCCGGTAATGGTCCGGAAACCACCCTTGACCAGAGTTGCAACGCTGCGCCCGGTCTCGGGTTGCGCGGCATCGAAATGATAATCGTCGATATGCAATTCACTGCCTGCCGCCAGGTCCAGCAGGCTTCCATCGCTGAAGCGGACCTGCAGGCGACCGCCCGCGCCGGTGAACAGCGTGTCACCCGCGAACACCTCGGAGCGACGTTTAAGCGCGCGCGGGGTCTGGTCCCCGATTGCCGCCCAGGCCTCGCCGGCCGCAATAATCACCTTGCCCGCCGGTGCATTCGCCATGCACACCGGCAGCAGCAACAGATACAGTCCGATGAATCCCCCCGCGCGGCGCGGCCAGCTGCAGTTCCGTTCAAAAATCATATCGCACTCCTGCTGTGACCTGGTCGCGATCGTACTCATACAGGTCGATATTCGATGTGTTGCGGATCGCGCTGTACTCCGCGCTGGCTTTCCAGGCCGGTCGCAAGTTCCATACCCAGCCCAGCCGCAACTCCAGGAAATCATCCTCGCGCCGGGTACCGAATACCGGATCATTGGCATCGTATTCGGCGGCCTGAAAGGTTGCGGAGACGAACGGCTGGTGACGCGCCCAGCGCTGCCATTCAAGTCCGAGGCGGGCGCCGTAGTAGGCTTTTCCGTTATGCTCAGCGGCGCGGTTTTCGGCCCGCTCGTTGCCTGCATAGAGACTGGACGCGACCAGCAGACTGGCCTGCGTCCAACGGTGCATCCAGGCGGCACCGGCCAGTTTCAGATCCACGTCGAGGCTGGTGTTTTCGCTGTAGCGAAACTGACCGGCCTGTCCGAACAGCGTCCATTGATTGGCCGGGTCCAGCTGGCGCAACCATTCCACTCCGACGCTCTTCAGGGTGCGGTAGCTGTCCTGTGACAGGAACAGCTTCTGCCAGGTGACCGGCACCCGCAGTCGATCGCGCCCGACTGCGGCCACTACGCCGGCCCGCAGCGATGCAACTCCCAGGTCAAAGTCCTCATCCGAGACATTCTCCCGGTGCCGCAGCGAGGCGCTTGCGAATACGCCACTGAACTTGGTGAGCGCCTGCTGCAATTCGAAGCCGGCCTCCATCTCCACAAATTCATCCTCAGTCTCACGACCGGCATCGTCGAGCAGCACTTCGCCAAGCGCAGGAATGTCCACCCGCGAGTCCGCGGTCGCACTGTTAATGTTGCTGTCGATACCTGAACGCAGCCCGACATAGCCGCTGTAGGTTGTTTTCAGGGACTGGTCGAGGCGATCGAGTGCAGTAATAAATTTCGCGACGCGGCTGCGTACGTTGGGCGGCGGGTCCTGCGCCAGCACCCGCTCGAATTCGCGCCGGGCCGCGACCTGGTTACCGAGCGAGTAAAATGCGCGCCCCAGTTCCAGGCGCGCGCGGTGATTGCGCGGCTCGACCAGCAGACTGCGCTCCAGCGCAAACACCGCCCGGTCAGCGTGACCCGCTTCGAGCGCCGCAATGCCCAGCCAGAGATCGAAGCGCGGATCGCCGCTTTCGCTATCCGCCCGCTCGGCGGCCAGCTGCCAGGCAGCCGTCGCATCACCGCTGTCGAGCAGCGCGCGGATTTCATCGACGCTTGACGCCGATACCAGCGCCGGTAGCAAGATCAGAATAAAAAAGCCGGCCGCACGGCCAGAAATCCATCGCATTCGGGCAACTCCCTGTCTCGACGAAGCGTCAAGAAATCATCGATAAAAGACACTTCGAACGATGCACGCAAGAGTCATGCCCGTGATCTATGGACCCGGAGGGATTACTGCGCAACCTCCCGATAACCGCCGGCCAGCACGCAGACATCCAGGCCGGCCTCGCTCAGCAGATATGCGGCCGCCGCGGAACGCTGGCCGCTGTCGCAATATGCAATGTAGGTGCGCTCGGGATCCAGCTCCCGGGCCCGCAGACGCAGCAGGCAAAGCGGCACGTTCAGACTGTCGGGGAGCGCTGCATTGGCGTGTTCGGATTCCAGTCGCACGTCCAGCCATACGGCGCCATCTGCTGCCATCGCGCGTCCCTCGTCGAGGCTGACTTCGCATAACACCGGACCCTTGAGCAGTTCGTCGAAATCCTGTTTCGACAGGCGCATCAGCGAGCCATCGCTGACCATGCTCACGCTGGCATTGCGTGGCTCATCGGAGATCAGCGCTTCTTCGCCGAAACTGTCGCCAGGACTCAGTTCCGCCAGACGGATTTCACTGCCGCTCGGCGAGGTTCGCGTCACCAGCGCTTTGCCGCGACTCAGGACATAATAGTAATCGCCCGGCTCACCCTGGCGAATGACGCTGCCGCCGGCTGCAAAGCTGATCGATTCCATGCGCTTGAACAGTTCCTGGATATTGGCCGGCGGCACCTGGAAGAAAATACTCGACTGCAACATGCGCGACATCCAGTCGCTGGGATCGCAACTGTCCTCGCCGGCGCTCAGCTCCGTGACTACATAGCCGGCCGACTGATCCCAGGTCAGCATCATGTCCAGCAACCGGTTATCCACGCGCATCACTTCGACATCACCGACGGCTACGGCACTGCATGAACGCGGCTGCAGCGGCACCACCGGATGGCGCGCCTCGCGGCTGCCGGCCCGCAGCCGTTGCGGCTGCTCCCGCTCCTTGCGCAACTCGACCTCGCCTGCGATCAGATACACGGAACGGTTATCGCGATCGCCGACGCTGAACAGCGTGCCGCCCGCCGGCACGTATTCAATGGACATTTTGCTGGCCAGATCGGCCAGATTGGCCGCCGAGAGACTGTTGATGGGAATCAGTTGTTCGAGAAGCGCGCAATCCACCAGGCGCGAGGATAATGACATAGCCGGACCTCATACTGCGTTTAATCTGAGTTATCTGGTCGGCATTTTGACCAGCGGCTGGAGGATAGTAAAGCCAGAGCCGCGGGATCAGCTGTATTCGGCTATCAGACTCTGGAGTTCAGGGACACAGGACCCGCAGTTGGTTCCGGCCATCAGGCATTCGCCGATGGCCGCGGTGGAGCGGCATGCCTGATCGCGTATGGCGCGGGCAATGGCATTACGGCCCACCGAGAAGCAGGCGCAGATTATCGGACCCGCCTCCTCCACCCCGGAGGCGGACTGACCGCTGAGCAGTGCGCGGCGGTCCTGATCATTGATCACATCCGCGCCGAACAGGCCGGCCAGCCAGGCCCGTTCCGGCAGCCTGATATCGGGACCGATGAAGCAGCAGTTTTCCAGTTGTCCGTGGCGGATCTGTGCAGCCCGGAAGCGCCGGGCCGCGCGATCCTCGTACGCCGTCCATTCGACAGCGGCATCAAGCGTACACAGCATTGCCTGAATACTGGCCGACCAGTCCTCCGGCACTTCGTTTCCGGCTATTTCATAACGCCAGTGCGAATCGCCCCGCGCACAGGCCCAGTAGTCGATGCCTTCCAGCGCCAGGCGCCGGCGCGACAGAATGAACCCGTACCAGCGGGCCGGCCAGGGCTGCACGCTGACGGGCGTGTACTTGAACTCAGGTTGTCCGGATACCGGGTCGGTAACCGCGCTCACCAGCTGGTCGACACTGGCCAGACTGGAGAAGCGATGGTTCCAGTGGATCGGAATGAACACGCAGCCCGGTGGTTGATGATCGCTGACCCGAGCCCGGACCAGGATCGCGCCGCGCTGACTCTTCACCTGCACCAGTTCGCCATCACGAACGGAATACTGCTGCGCGTCCTGGGGATGGATTTCAACACAGGGCTCGATGTTGTGTGCAGACAGGCGCGCCGATTTCCCGGTACGGGTCATGGTATGCCAGTGATCCCGCAGGCGCCCCGTATTGAGTACCAGGGGCCAGAGCGCGTCGACCTGCCGGGCCGGACCCTGCGTGGCTATCGGGATGAAACGCGCGCGTCGCGAGGGCGTATAAAAACGCCCGTCTCCGAACAGGCGGCTGGAGGGCGTGATGCGAACCGGCCACTGCACCGGCGTCAGTCGATCGTAGGCATCATCATCAATCTGCATGAGCGCGGACAGATCGAAGGCGCGCTGACCGCGATTGCCGCTGGCAGACAGCGCCGCATGCTCGCGAAAAATGGCAGCGCTGTTCGGATACTCGAAGGCGGCGGCATGACCGAGACGCCGGGCCACTTCAGAAATGATCCACCAGTCCGGCCGCGCCTGACCCGGCGCGGCGGTGAACGGCCGCTGCCGCGAGATACAGCGCTCCGAGTTAGTCACTGTGCCATCGCGCTCGCCCCAGGTCTGCGCCGGCAGCAGCACCTGCGCATAGCGCGTGGTATCGGTATGCTGCATGCAGTCCGAAACCACCAGGCATTCGCAGGCTGCCAGCGCCTCCCGTACCCGGTTGGTATCGGGCAGGCTCACCGCCGGATTGGTGGCCATAATCCAGAGCGCCTTCACCTTTCCCGAATGGACAGCTTCGAACAGGTCCACGGCTTTGAGGCCCGGTTGCCGGGCGATCCGCGGCGATGACCAGAACGTCTGTACCAGGGCGCGATGCTCCGGGTTATCCAGTTCCATGTGCGCGGCGAGTTGATTTGCCAGTCCGCCCACCTCGCGGCCACCCATGGCGTTGGGTTGGCCGGTGATGGAAAAAGGCCCGGCACCAGGACGGCCGATGCGACCGGTCAGCAGATGGCAATTGATAATGCTGTTGACGTTGTCGGTGCCGGTGGAAAACTGATTCACACCCTGGCTGAACAGCGTCACGGTGCGATCGGTGTTCGCGAACAACTGATAAAAGGCACTGACCTGTTCCAGCGGCAGTCCGCAACGCTCGGCCACGCCGGCAAGATCGTCCGCATCGCGGCGCGCAGTTTCCAGCGTTGCCTGCAGGCCTTCGGTGGAGTTCTGCACAAACACGCTGTCGGTTTTACCCGCGCGCACCAGGTGCGCCAGCAGACCATTGAACAGGGTTGCGTCGCTGCCGGCGCGGATGGCCAGATGCAGATCGGCAATGTCACAGGTGCTGGTGCGACGCGGATCGACCACCACCACTTTGAGATCCGGGTTCTGCTTGCGGGCGTGCGCGATACGCTGGAACACTACCGGATGGCACCATGCCAGATTGGAGCCAGTGATCACGATCAACTGCGCGCACTCCAGGTCTGTGTAATCGCATGGCACGCTGTCGGTACCGAACGCCCGCTTGTGCCCGGCGACCGCCGAGGACATGCAGAGCCGCGAATTGGTGTCGATGTTGGCGCTGCCGATGAAGCCCTTCATGAGCTTGTTGGCGAGGTAATAATCTTCCGTGAGCAACTGCCCGGAGACATAGAAAGCCACCGCCTCCGGACCATGCGCGTCGATAATGGCGCCAAAGCGATCCGCCACCCGGTCCAGCGCCTGCTCCCAGCTCACCGGCCGCCCGTCGATCTGCGGCTCCAGCAGACGCCCGTCGTGATCGAGCGTTTGCGCCAGCGCCGCGCCCTTGGAGCACAGGCGTCCGAAGTTGGCGGGATGCTCCGGGTCGCCCCTGACGGAAACCGCGCCATCGGCAGCCGTAGTAACGATAACGCCGCAACCGACGCCGCAATACGGGCAGCTGGTGCGGACCTCGGAACTCATCGCTCGGGACAACCTTCCTCCGCCAACAGCGACAGCAGCACCCGCTCGCCATCGAGGCGCACCGGGAAGCGCGCCGCACATCCGGCATCCGGCGCCACCGCCTGTCCGCTGTCGAGGTGAATTTTCCAGTCGTGCAGGGGACAGGCCACCTGCAGCCCGTGCACCATGCCCTGCGACAGCGGTCCGCCTTTGTGCGGGCAGCGATCGCGCAGCGCAAACAACTGGTCATCGATGGTACGGAAGATGGCGATGTCGCCTTCCGCCCTGCGCACCACGCGCGCGCCCTGGCGCGGAATGTCCTCCAGCCGGCCGACGTCCAGCCATTCGCCCGCGGCGTTCGTTGCCTGTTCAGCCTGTTGCATCCCGATATCCTCGTTGTGATTGTTTATCCCAGCTGTTTGATGGGCGTGTATTCATGATGATCCAGACCTTCGGCGCGCGCCTTCCAGGGATCCACCTGGGAAAACTGCTGCGAGTACAGAAACCGTTCGACCAGCGCCCTGCGGTTTTCGTCGTCTTCGACGATCCGCTGCTTCACCCAGCTCAGGCCAACGCGTTCGATCCAGGGTGCAGTGCGTTCCAGGTAATGGGCATGCTCGCGATACAGCTGCAGAAAAGCCGCGCAATACTCCTTCACGTCTTCTTCGGTCTTCACTGCACAGAGAAAATCCGTGGCCCGCACTTTTACACCGCCGTTGCCACCCACGTGCAGCTCCCAGCCGGAGTCCACCGCCACCACGCCGAAATCCTTGATCGTGGCTTCCGCGCAATTACGCGGACAGCCGGACACCGCCAGCTTGAATTTGTGCGGCGTCCAGGAACCCCAGATCATCTTCTCCAGGTCGATGCCCATCTGCGTGGAGTCCTGGGTGCCGAAGCGGCACCAGTCTTTACCCACACAGGTTTTCACGGTGCGCACGGCCTTGCCGTAGGCATGCCCCGATACGAAGCCGGCCCGCGACAGGTCGCCCCAGATGCCGGGCAGGTCGTCTTTTTTCACCCCCAGCAGATCGATACGCTGGCCGCCAGTGACATGCACCGTCGGCACCCGGTATTTTTCTGCGATTTCGGCAATCGCCCTGAGTTCGGCCGGCGTGGTTTCACCGCCCCACATGCGCGGCACTACCGAATAGCTGCCGTCCTTCTGGATGTTGGCGTGCACCCGCTCGTTGATGAAGCGCGACTGGTTATCATCCTGGTATTCCCCCGGCCATGCGCACAGCAGGTAATAGTTGAGCGCGGTACGACATTTGGGGCAACCGTCGGATGTCTTCCATTCCAGGAAGCGCTGCACTGCCGACATCGATTTCAGCGCCTGCTTCAGGATCGCGGCACGAATTTCATCGTGGGTGTATTCGCTGCAGCCGCACAACGGCTTGCGGTTCGGTGTCGCCGAATAGTCACCGCCCAGCGTGTGCGCCAGCAGCGTCTCGACCAGGCCGGTACAGGAGCCGCATGAACTGGAGGCTTTGGTATGCGCCCGCACCTCTTCGAGTGTGAACAGCTTTTTATCCGTGATGGCCCTGACGATCTCACCCTTGCAGATGCCGTTGCAGCCGCAGATCTCGGCACTGTCGGCCATGGCTGCGACGCGGTTGTCGTCGCCGTGACCGGAATCCCCCAGGTGCGCCTGACCGAACAGCAGATTTTCGCGAAACGCGGAAACATCAGTGCCATCGCGCATGAGTTCGAAATACCAGGTGCCGTCGATGGTATCGCCGTACATCACTGCGCCCTGGATACGGTTGTCGCGGAGCACCACCTTCCTGTATATGCCGCGCGACGAGTCCTGCAACAACAGTTCCTCGGTCTGCTCATCGCCGTTGAAATCACCCGCAGAAAACAGATCGATGCCGGTGACCTTGAGCTTGGTGGAGGTCAGCGAACCTTCATAGCGAGCGATGCCATGGCGTGCAAGGTGATTGGCGCAAACCCGCGCCTGCTCGAACAGCGGCGCCACCAGTCCGTAAGTCTGATCACGATGCTGCACGCACTCGCCCACTGCGTAGATGCGCGGATCGTAGGTCTGCAAGGTATCGCTGACTACCACGCCCCGTTCGCAGTGCAGTCCAATACGCGCGGCCAGCTCCACATTGGGACGGATACCGACGGCCATCACCACCAGGTCGGCAGGAATTTCCGTACCGTCCGTGAAGCGCACCGCCTCGACCTGCTGCTGACCCAGAATCGCCTCGGTCTGCGCCTCCATCAGAAATTGCAGTCCGCGCCGCTCCAGCGAAAATTTCAGCAGGCCGGCCGCAGTCTCATCGAGCTGACGCTCCATGAGCCGGTCGAGCAGGTGCACGACGCTGACCTGCATGCCCTGACTGAGCAATCCATTGGCAGCTTCCAGTCCCAGCAGGCCACCGCCGATGACGATCGCCCTGCCACCGGGTTTGCCGGCCGCCGCCAGCATCCGGTCGACATCCTGAATATCGCGAAACCCGATGACGCCGTCGAGATCGCCGCCCGGCAACGGAATCATGAACGGCCGCGAGCCGGTAGCCAGGATCAGCCGGTCATAGCCGACTTCGATGCCACCCTCGGCTTTCACCAGGCGCCGCGCGCGATCGATGTCGAGCACTTCCCTGCCCTTGTGCAGAGTGATGTTGTGCTCCCGGTACCAGGCCTCGTCATTGAGCATGATCTGGTCGATGGTCTTTTCCCCCGCCAGTACCGGCGACAGCATAATCCGGTTGTAATTACCACAGGGCTCGGCACCGAACACGGTGATGTCATACTGCTGCGGGTCGATCTTGAGCAGTTCCTCCACCGTACGCATGCCCGCCATGCCGTTGCCGATCAACACCAGTTTTTCTTTCATGTCTTCACTCCAGGAGAGAACCGCCTCTCGTTCGCAACCGTGTTGCATCCGCTCAGGTAACCAATGACATCCGCCGGATCAAAGCGACGGCCGTCCATGAAGGCATCCGCGCCCATGGGTATCTGCGCTTCGCCGTCACGCAGCAGCCAGGGTCCCTGATGCTCGCCCTCACATTTGTGTTCGGTTGCGATTAGCGGATAGCCCAGCGCCGCCGCGGCCCTGCGATAGAGGTCGGGCCGGTATACCTGCGCGGCGATGGCGTCCAGATCCAGCGTCTGCCCGATGTGCCCCCAGCGCAGCATCTGGCTAAGCGTCCAGAGCGCATGCGAACGCCAGGGATAGTTAGCTGCATAGCGGTGAAACACATTGAAGTCAGGCCGCGACTCCGGCACGCCATCGGGGTTGAACTGGAAGGTGCCGGTCATCGACATGCGCAACTCCTCCTCCGGGCAGCCCACGTAATCCGGCTGGCTCAGCAGCCCGCAGACTTCGCGGCGATGTTCATCCGTATCGAGCCAGGCACAGGCTTCCAGCAGCGCCATCAGCAGCGCCTGCAGGCTGTCGGGATGCTGTTCGGCCCAGGCGCGCGTGACACCGAAAACTTTTTCCGGATGATTGTTCCAGACGTCATAACTGGTGATCAGCGTGTGCCCGGCGCCCTGCCTCACGGCATGGGCATTCCAGGGTTCACCGACACAGAAACCGCATATCAGTCCCTGCTCCAGATGACTCACCATTTGCGGCGGCGGCACTACGATCAGGCGCACATCCTGGTCGGGATCGATACCGGCGCTGGCCATCCAGTAACGCAGCAGATAGTTATGCGATGACTCGGGAAACACCATGGCAAAGGTGAGTGGCGCGGCACCGTTTGCGCGCTCCTCGTCGATGATCCGTCGCAATGCTCTGGCGCTGCCCAAAGGCGTATGCAAATCCTGCTGCCCGGTCGCCTGCAGGCGTGCATACAAACGCCTGGACACGCTGATGGCATTCCCGTTGAGATCCAGACTCATGGCGGCAACCATCGGCTTGCCGCCCGCCTGCGCGGTGCTGGCCAATGGCATGGCGGCAAGCATCTGGGCGCCATCCAGCAGACCGTAGCTCAGCTTGTCGCGGATATTGGCCCAGGAAGATTCCCGCAACAGGGTCACATCCAGGCCGTACTTCTCGAACAGACCTTTCTCCTTCGCCACTATCAGCGGCGCACAGTCGGTCAACGGAATAAAGCCGATGTTGAGCTGGGTTTTCTCAGGTTTCAGACCTGCAGCGCGGCGGGACTTTTTATACACGCGCAGATCCAGTACCCGGGATTCGTCGTTTCCCGACGCATCCGGAAGCGCTGTCGGAACCGCATGGCGTTCGTGCAGAAAACGCACCACCGCAGCACGATAGTGGTTGTATTCAGGATCGTCAGCCAGCGCCAGCCGGTTGCGCGGCCGGGCCAGCTTCACATCGAGAATGTCGCCCACCGTGGCAGCCGGCCCATTGGTCATCATAACGATGCGATCGGACAGCAGCACCGCCTCGTCCACATCATGGGTGATCATGATCACGGTGTTGCCGAGTTGTTGCTGGATCTCCATCAGCGAGTCCTGCATGTGCGTTCGCGTCAATGCATCCAGGGCACCGAAGGGTTCATCCATCAAGAGCACCTTCGGTTCCATGGACAGCGCGCGGGCGATTCCCACCCGCTGTTTCATGCCGCCGGAAAGCTCATCGGGTCGCTTGTGCAGCGCGTGTCCCATGTGCACAAGTTCCAGGTTGTGTTCGATCCACTCGCGCATTTCGTGCCGGCTTTTGCGGCCGCGGAACACCTGCTTCACGGCCAGCTCCACGTTCTGATACGCCGTCAACCAGGGCAGCAGCGAATGGTTCTGGAAGACTACCGCGCGGTCCGGACCCGGCTGATCGACTTCCCTGCCATCCAGGATCACGCCTCCGGTAGTCGCCTGGTGCAGACCGGCAACGATGTTCAGTACGGTCGATTTTCCGCAGCCCGAATGGCCGATCAGAGACACGAATTCGCCCCTGGAAATCTTCAGACTGATATCGTCGAGGACCTTGAAAGGGCCATCGTCGCCCGGAAATTCCATCGAAACTCCGGAGATATCCAGATGCTGTTTGTTCATAGAAACCTGTCTCCTGAAGCTGCGCTCAGCGCAGCGTTGCATTCCTGTCCCAGCTCACCAGTCGCTGCAACGCGAGCATCAGGCGATCCAGCGCAAAGCCGATCAACCCGATCACGAACACCGCCACCATGATGCGTCCCAGCGAGTCCGAGCTGCCGTTCTGGAATTCATCCCAGACGAACTTTCCCAGGCCGGGGTTCTGGGCGAGCATTTCGGCGGCGATCAGCACCATCCAGCCGATCCCCAGAGACACACGCAGGCCGGCGAACATCATCGGAATCGATGCCGGCACCACGATTTTCATGACCTTGGTCATCCAGCCCAGGCGCAGTACCCGGCTGACATTGAGCAGGTCTCTGTCGATGTTGTTCACACCCACGGTGGTATTGATGATGGTGGGCCAGATGCAGCACAGAGTGACGGTGATGGCGGAGGTGATGAACGACTTTGAAAAAGCCGGATCGTCGCTGACATAGACTGCGCTGACGATCAGCGTGACAATCGGCAGCCAGGCCAGCGGCGACACCGGCTTGAAAATCTGGATCAGCGGATTGAGCGCGTGATACAGCGTCGGACTCAGACCGCAGGCAATGCCAATCGGAATCGCCAGGATACTGGCGATGAAAAAACCGGTCGCCACAGTGACGAGACTGGTAAATACCTGATCGATGAAAGTCGGCTTTCCCGTGTAGGGCCGGATCTTCATCTCCGCATCGGGATCTACAGCCAGCTTGTCGGCGTTGCGCTGCTGCTGGCGCTGATAAAAGGCTTCGGCTTTCTGCCGTTCGCGCTGGTGTTCATCGAGCAGCCTTTCCGCCTGCTGCCACACCTGTGCCGGTCCCGGCACCGCACCCAGCGAGGTCTCGATCCGCGACGCGGCACTGCTCCAGGCGCCGAGAAACAGCAGCATTGCCAGCAGCGGCACGACGAACACCCGGCTGATGGTCTGCAGCTGGCGCGCCCTCAACCAGCCAAAGCTGAATTCACCGATCCGGAACAGTACCTGTGCAACCATGAGTCACTCCCCTTCAGCGCTTTTCAGCGCACGACTTCATCGCCCTTCAGACCGATGCTGAACTGGCTGAGATACTGGTTCGGTTTTGTGCCGTCGTACGGAACGCCATCGATAAATTCGGTCTGGGGCGGGCGGAAGCCGGTCTCCGAAGCGAAGTCGGGAAAGTCCTGCGCCTGCAACTTGCCTTCGGCGATCAGTTCCTTCGCCGCCTTTGCGTAGATGTCGGGGCGGTAGACTTTCCTGGCAATTTCGCTGTACCAGTTGTCCGGTTGCGCGTCAGGGATCTGGCCCCAGCGACGCATCTGGGTCAGATACCAGACGGCATCGGAGTAATAGGGATAGGTGGCGTTGTAGCGGAAGAACACATTGAAGTCCGGGACCTCGCGCCGGTCGCCCTTTTCATATTCGAAGGTACCGGTCATGGAGTTGGCGATCACCTCATAATCGGCGCCGACATATTCAGGCCGCGACAGGATCTTCACCGCCTCGGGACGATTGGCGTTGTTGTCGGCATCGAGCCAGGCGGCGGCACGAATCAGCGCCTTCACGACCGCGATGTGCGTGTTCGGATTTTCATCCGCCCATGCGCGCGACACACCGAAGACTTTTTCCGGATTGTTTTTCCAGATTTCATAGTCGGTGATCACCGGAACTCCGATGCCCTTGAAGACGGCCTGCTGATTCCAGGGTTCGCCCACGCAGTAGCCATCGATAGTGCCGGCCTCCAGGGTCGCCGGCATCTGCGGCGGCGGGGTCACCGACAGCAGCGCGTCAGCCTCGATCTGTCCGGAGGTGTCGCCCTTGTGCGGTGCGTAGTAACCGGGATGAATGCCGCCGGCCGCAAGCCAGTAGCGCAATTCGTAGTTATGGGTCGAGACCGGGAATACCATGCCCATACGGAAGGGCTTGCCGTCGCGCCGGTACTGCTCCACCACCGGCTTCAGGTAGTCAGCCTTGATGGGATGCACCGGCCTGCCATCGGCATGCGGCACATGCGCTTTCATCTGTTCCCACACCTTGTTCGACAGGGTGATGCCATTGCCATTGAGGTCCATGGAAAAAGCAGTGATGACATGCGCCTGGGTACCGAAGCCGATAGTGGCGCCGAGCGGCTGACCGGCCAGCATGTGCGCGCCATCGAGTTCGCCGTCGATGACGCGGTCCAGCAGCACTTTCCAGTTGGCCTGGGCTTCCAGCGTCACATACAGACCCTCGTCTTCGAAGTAACGCTTTTCATAGGCAATGGCCAGCGGCGCCATGTCCGTCAGTTTGATGAAGCCGAACTTCAGGTCTTCCTTTTCCAGCGCATCCGCCGCCCGTGCCGGTCCGGTAGACAACGCCGAACCCAGCAACAGGACTGCCGCCAGCCGCACTACCTTTCTAATCAAAACACCTGTTGCCAAACTGGTATCCATCATCTTTTCTCTCCGAAATTCATTTTCTGCCCAAAAAAAAGCGCCCATGTGCAGGCGGGAAATTTTCCCGTGCACATGGACGCCGTTGTCCGTTTTCCAGCCCGTCGCTGGCTGGATGTTTTCTTTCAGTAACCGATCGCGTCATTGCGATCTGTTTCGATGCTGTTAGCAGAGCAGCATCCGTGCCAGGTTTGTATCCCTGTGTTTTTCCTGCATTCGACTGACCAGAGACAGTTCGCCGCTTGCAGGATTCGCATCATCGCAGTGCACTTGAGCGCATTGCTGCACCAGTGAAGCGCAGTTTACTGCCCCCGGGCAGAGCGCCGACCGCCATGCCCGGGGCGAGTTCCTCAGGCCACCTCCGGCTCGGCAGCAGCCTCCTTCATGGTAGTGGCAAGGGCTCCGTATACAGTTGCCCATGCGTCCCTGACTTCCGGCGTGAACTCATCCCCGAGTCCCTTATCCAGCGTCCATAGCAGCGCCCCGCCCACGGTGTCGTAATGCGCATCGACGACGCCATAAGCCACATGCCGTTTGCCCAGTTGTTGCACCGCCGGAATAACCTCTTCCATGCGATCCAGGCTGTTCACTGCGGTGCCAATCATCTTCATCAGTTTGGCACCCTGTTCTTCCATGTTGCCTTTGAAGAGCGGTTTCAGGTCGGGATCCATCTCGAACAACCTGCCGTAGAAAAGCGCGGCGGCCTTATCGGAAATGGGCAGGACCATTGCCCAGCTGTTTTTGACCAGTTTTGCCTGTTCCGGTGTCATTTTCAGTCTCCTCTTTTTCAGCTGCCCAGCGGGATACGAATCACTACGCCACCCATCACATCACCGATCTTGAAATCCCGCCGCGGCGAATCCTTGTGATCGTTGTGACAGGAGACGCAGACCGGTGCCACGCCGATGTCGGGATACACGGCGGTGAAGTAACGCTTGCCGCCCAGCTCCTCCTCGGCGTAATAGTTCTCTCCCTTGTTGTCGGCGATGAACTGGAGTCCGGTTTTTTCCACTTCGGTCTTGGGCGCATTCTGCCTGTTTACCGGCCATAGCGACTGCAATGAATAGGTGAAATTGACATCCGGCTTGTCCGCCGCGCGCTGTGCCACCAGTTCCGATCCGAAGCGGAACATCTGTGCCGGCAACACCAGCGCCTGCTCATCCTCGAAGTGCTCGCTGGCGGTAATCACCTTGTCCTTCTTCACCAGCCGGTTGACGATTTTCTGCGTGTACACGGTGCGGTCCGAATCCATCACCAGGTGCAGGGCGTCCGCCATGGCCTTCGGTGTGATAGACGGTGTATTACCGGCACTCATCTCCGCAGTGGCGACAGACAGACCTGCCGCCGCTGCCGCGACGCTCAGGGCCAGGATCGATATGCTTGCTTTCTTCATGGTGCTCGCTCCTCTCGTTGAAAAACAGTACTCGTGAATAACTCAGGGTGATCCGCCGGTTTCCTCCAGGGCCCGGCGCTGATCTTCGCCGGCCATTTCGATGCTGCGCACCTGCGCCTGCGGACGGCCCTTGAAGTTGCTGTCGATCAGGTTGCGGTCGGCCAGCGCGTCCAGGCTGAACGGCAGCCCATGACAGTGCAGGCAGCTGCTGCGGATCATTTTCGAATTCGGCGACAGGTTGGCGCTCTGGTTGTGATCGACCATGATGCGGCTGAGCCAGTCGCTCACGTCGAAGTCGATGCGCGGCATATGGCAGCCGGCACAGGACACACCGCTGCCTTCGGGAAGTTCACCGTTTAATTCCTGTTGCCAGAGCTCGTGATGGCGCGATGTTTTATAGGCCAGACTGTGATCGTCGGCGTGGCAATCCAGACAAGCTTCCACCGCCGCAGTTGCAGTATCGAATCGATGCGCCGGATGACAGCTGTTGCAGGTCAGCTCCCGATGCGCCGCCTGCGGCTGCATGGGCAACAACGCCTGTTCTGGCGTCATGGGCGCGAGACCCGCGGCCAGGCGCATGCCGTGACGGCCCTTGCCGAAACGTTCCACCTCCAGCGCATGACACTGGCTGCAACCCTGCTGGCCGGGATGATCCGTCCACAATGGCGTTTCGCTTTCGGCGTTCTCTGCCAGATGGCAGGCGCTGCAGTTGACACCGGCGGCGGCATGCGCGGTGGTCAGCCAGTCGCGCTTCACCTCTTCGTCCACCGGTTGCGGCGCGTCGGCATCTTCCGGAGCCAGTGCCACCACCGGGTAGCGGTCATGTGGATATTCCATGATCTCGTCGAGCAGCGTGACGAACTGCCGCGCCGGCAACAGCGGCTGTTCCGCCAACTCCGGAGCGTGCTGATGCTTGAGCAGAAAATCGGTGTAGAGCGCCCGGTTGTTGTGATAATTGTGGCAACCCGAATCCTTGCAGGTAGCGAACGGCATACCGGCATGGCTGGGACGATCGGCGGCGATATCGCGGTGACAGTGCACGCACAGGTCCAGCGGCTGGGTCAGCCCGTCGGTGGCGGTGATCTCGGGACGGTGTTCGGTATGGCAGGTTACACAGCGGGTCGCGTCGATCTGCGCCAGCCGCTCAGCATTGCGCGGGTCGTTGAATTTCACCAATGGATGCGAGTCGACAGGCTTCTTCCGGTCATCTCCATGACAGGCGACGCAGGCTTCCTGCAACACATCGCCGTCGCCCAGTGGGTCGGTATGGCAGGCATCGCAGGCCGCTGCCAGCTGATGGTGCCCCGGACTCAGCGGCCCGGGCATGAACAGCGTCCGGTCCTCGCCGTTCAGCAAGGTATACGTCAATGCCAGCGCTGCCAGCAGTGCCGAACCCAGCCAAACCAGCCATAATATTTTTTTCCCGGCGCGCCCGCTGTCACTCATCATCAGAACCAGTAGGTCTTGAGCACGTGAAAGCCGAGCAACGCCGGCAACGGCCAGAGCAGCAGGATGTGTACCCACAGTGACAGCTGGCGGGTCCGTTGCGCCACCGCCCGCGGCAGCGCATGCTCGAGTGCAATCGCGCCGCTCGCCACCACACCCGCCAGCAGCAATCCGGCAAAGCACAGCATCAGCAACAGATTCAGGTTGTAGCCGAGGCGCAGGCCGGTATGGGTGATGAGCACTGCGATGATCAGCACGCCGGCGAGCACATGCCATGCACGCCATCCGTCATAGCTGCCGAGATTGAATCCTGTAATGCGCTTGCGCAGGCTGATGATGCTGATCAGCAGGCCGAGCCCGAGCAGCGTGAAACCGCTGATCTGTTTGAACAGCCCGTTGCGCCACAGGCCATCCCAGCGCAGCGATGCCTGCACAGAATCGTTATAGGGAATCGCCGGAGCCAGCAGCAGTGCGACTGTTGCGAACAGACCGATAACGGCTGAGAGCATGAGTATGCGACTACCCGTGACCGGCGGCCGAGCATCGGAGCCCAGCAGATCGAGCAACAGCGGTCTGCAGCTTCCACAGACGCTGGCGGCGCCTGTGCATTGCGACAGCGTATCCAGATCGTTGCAACCCTCGGCCAGCGCCCGGGTCAGGCGGCCACGGGTGACCCCGGTGCAATGGCAGACAGTCGCCGCGGCCGGCCACTGACTGACATGTTCGGCCTCAGGTTCCGCCCATACCCTGCCGGTGCGCCGAAAGCGCGCCAGCTGCCAGGGCCACAGCCGCGCACCGCGCCCGATGCTTTCCTGCAGGCGGCCCAGTTCCGGCCAGTCGCCGATGGCCATCGCACCTTTCAGACACCCGCGCTCGACGATGAGTTTTCGATAATGACTGCCGGACGCATCCCGGTAGCGCTCCGTACGCAAACCGCCGGGCGCTTCATCGAGTCCGGTACGCCCCATGCTGAACACGGGAAGCCCCGCAATCTTGAGGCGCATTGTCGCCAGCGAACCGCGATAACGACTGCGCCCACCCAGCAGATGACAGGCTGCGACGGCAGCCTGTTCCAGCCCCGGTGCCACCAGCCCGTAGAGCTGGCCGCGATGTTCGGCGCATTCCCCGACCGCATAGACGCCGGGCGCGCTGGTGCGCAGTCTGTCATCGACACGAATGCCACGCCCCACGGCGATTCCTGCATCCAGGGCCAGCTGAATGTTGGGCACGATACCGGTCGCAACCACCAGCGTATCGCAGGCCAGCAGGCGCCCGCTGCGCAGGCGGATGCCGTCGATACAATCAGCGCCCAGTACCTCGCTGACGCCATCCTTCAGCAGCACCTGAACACCGAACCCGAGCATCTGTTCGCGCAGCCGTTCCGACGCTTCCGCATCGAGCTGGCGCGCCATCAGGTGGGGCGCATGATCCACCACCGTCACTTCGGTCCCGGCCCGCTGCAATCCGCGCGCTGCCTCCAGGCCCAGCAGTCCACCGCCGAGTACAACGATTCGCCGGCTGCGGGTCCGGCGCGCCAGCAACCGCTGGGTATCGTCGAGATCGCGGAACGTAAATACACCGGATTTGTTCATACCCGCCACCGCCGGGATATGCGGCGACGAACCGGTTGCCAGCACCAGTGCGCGAAAGCGCTGTTCGCAGCCGCGCGCGTCGACCAGGTAGCGCTGTTCGCAATCGATACGCAGCACCGGACAGTTATGGTGCTGAACCACGCTGGATGATGCCGGTAACTGCAGCGGATTCTGGATGCCTTCGAGCCGTGCTTCACCGCTGAGCAATGCCGACAGCCGCACCCGGTTGTAGGGCTCCCAGGGTTCAGCGCCATACAGCACAACCGGCAGATCGGGATTACGGCGTAACAGTTCCTGGACGGTTCGAATTCCTGTCGGCCCGGTCCCCACGACCACCACGGGATGTCCGGCCTCTGCCCCGGATGCCATGCTCACCGTCATCTGTGCTGCGCTTGCCGACATTACCTCTCCCGCCAAAAAAAAAAGACGTCCATCACCGGCGGGCATTGATCAACCCGCGGTAATGGACGCCTTTGTCCGGTACCGGCCTGCACTGGCCGGTGCTGTTGCGGCGGCTCCGCCTTTGGAGACACCGTTTACTGTTAGTTCGCGTTCAG
>JAGXGS010000022.1 GCA_024636585.1 Thiogranum sp.
CGTTCGGAAATAATGTCCTGGTGCGGTGAAAACCGGTCGTAAGGCAATGTCTCCCAATCGGGGAAGCAGAGAATATCGAGGGCAGGATCGCTGCAGAAGAACCGCAGCTGATGCTGTAGCTGTTCAGCGGCCTGGCCATCCGGCGTAATCATCACCAGCGGTGAGGTATGTTGCTGTGCGGCGCTGGCCAGCACCAGCGGCAGACTGTCGCCATAGAGTTTCGACCACAGCAAATGGCCGCCGCGGGCGGGCAACTGGGGCTGCAGCGGATTGCTGGAGCACGCGTCCGATGATGTGACAGCAGCTTGAGACATTTTAAATGCAGACTTCGGAAAGCCGACTATTCTCGCACACTCGGGGGCAAAAAAAACCGGTGCCTGGCACCGGTAGAAATGTCAGCGCAGAAAAATCCGCTGTTCAGATAAACAGGCAGATATCGGCATCTTTGGCGACCGGCAGAAAATAGGTCGCGCCTACATAATCGGTGACTTCGGGAATGAACTCGCTCTGATCGAAACCAAACACATCAACGGTCATCTGACAGGCAACCATCTTGACCTCGGCTTCCAGACAGAGTTCGCGCAGTTCTTCGACAGTGGCAACGCCTTTGCTCTTGAACGTCTTCTTCATCAGGCCGGTGGCGACTTTTTCGAAGCCCGGGACACCCGCCATCAGCAGGTTCGGCATCGGCCAGTTGAAATTCTGAAACCATTTCGGACCGAAAGGCATTTTCATCGGCATCGCCGGGTTGCCCAGCGGACTGACTTCGGCGGGGATCTCCTTCTTCAGCAACAACAGACCGTAGAAGGTGAAGAATATCGAGGTATCCCAGCCCAGTGCGGCGGAGGTCGATGCAAGGATGAAGGGAGGATAGGCCCAATCCAGCGTGCCCTTGGTGGCTATGATTGCCATCGATGGTGTTCTTGCTTCTTCAATCTTCTGCAGCTTTGCCGGCAGCAGTTCATCGAGCTTGCTACTGAGCCACTGATCCATATCAGTACTTGCGGTTTCGGTATTCGTCGTCATATATACCTCCTGTCAGAGTTGAGGGTAAAACGGGTACCGCTCAGGTTGTCCGTTCGAACCCGTATTCGCCGGCCCATTTGCCGGCCTTGAAATCAATCTTGACCCAATCGGGGACGAACAGGCCAGGCTGTTTAACCGGCAAGGCTTCCACAGGTGGCTTGCCGTCAACTTCGGCGATTCTGCAATGCTGAGTGGATACCGCGCTGAACGAGACATACAGGTCGGGCAACACGTGCGCCATTTCCGCCTGCCGGGGGGTATCACCGGTGAATTCGCAAAAGCGAATCTGCTTGCGAACCAGGCAACTGAAGTAGAGTTCGAGCTGGGCGAGGATCTGACTGCGACTCTCCGACAGCGCGCGCACTGCGGCCTCGGTGACCCGGAAGCGAACCGGCTTGCCGAGCAGGTTGCTCTCGCCCTGGTGGGCGCGGGCATTGAAACGGCGTTCGGGAATCGCGTCTCCAATGCTGAGCTGAAGAATTTCTGTGTGCAGCATATTCGGTCCCTTGGGGCATCGCAGGCGACACCGAGGTTTACGTACATACCAGTTGGTTTGTAGAATAGTAGCCCGTTCCGGGGGTTGTCAATAGCTTTCCCCGGCTGAATTACCAATAATGGCCGCTCGCAAGGCAGGTGAAACATGGTTCAGGCGGACCCTGGCGCAAAATCGGAACGTAATCCGGATCAGACCCGTACACGCATTCTCGAAGCCGCATTCCTGGAAATGTACCGGAACGGCTTCCAGGGCATGCGCGTCGATGAGGTGCTGACGGTGACCGGATTAACCAAGGGCGCGCTTTATTACCATTTCCCCAACAAGCAGGCGCTGGGCTATGCGGTAGTGGATGAAGTACTGCTGCCCACCATCGAGATCATCTGGTTGCAGCCGATCCGCAATGCCGGGGATCCGTTCCAGGGCCTGATCAGCGTGATCGAGCAGATGCCGGAAGGCAAGCCGCCGGAAATGCTCCAGTATGGTTGTCCGTTGAACAACCTGGCGCAGGAAATGTCACCGCTCGACGAGGGCTTTCGCGAGCGCCTCGATCATGTCTTCAGCGTCTGGAGCGGAGTTATGCGTGCCGCGCTGGAAGACGCGCAAAGCCGTGGTGTGCTACGCGCTGACGTGGATTGCGATGAAACCGCCACCTTCATCCTGGCTGCGGTGGAAGGCTGTATCGGCATGGCCAAGAATGCCCAGAACATCGAGACGCTGAAACGCTGCAACCGCGGCCTGATCCAGTTCCTGCTGTCTCTGACCCGGACGGAAGCTCCCGTCAATGCCGAATAATCTTTCCGAGCTGCTGATCCGATGGCGCTGGCTGGCGTTCATCGCGGCTCTGGTTATCGCGGGTCTGGCGGCCAGCGGCGTGCGTTTCCTCGGCTTCTCCAACGATTACCGGATCTTCTTCAGCGCTGACAATCCGCAGCTGCTGGCGTTCGAAAACCTGCAAAACACCTATACCAAGTCTGACAATGTGTTGTTCGTGCTGGAGCCGGCGAACGGGGATGTGTTTACTGCGCAGACACTGGAGGCGGTGAGCTGGCTGACCGCGCAGGCCTGGCAGATGCCGTATTCCATCCGCGTCGATTCGCTGAGCAATTTCCAGCATACCTATGCCGAACAGGATGATCTGGTGGTCACCGATCTGGTGAGCGACGCGGCGGTTCTCGATGCAGCCGAGCTGCAACGAATTCGTGCGGTCGCGCTCAATGAGCCGCTGCTGCTGAACCGCATCGTGTCTCCGACCGGCCATGTCACCGGTGTCAACATCATAGTGCAGTTGCCGGAACAGGATCTGGCCGCGGAGACTCCCGAAGTCGTCAACTTTTCGCGGGACCTGGCACAGCAGCTGACGCAGCGTTTCCCGCATCTTCAGGTGCATACCACCGGTGTGGTATTCCTCAATAACGCGTTCACCGAAATGGCGATGACCGATATGCGCACGCTGATCCCGGTGATGTTCGGGATCATCGTGCTGGTGATGGCGCTGCTGATCCGCTCGGTGTGGGGTACGCTGGCGACGGTGCTGGTCATTATGTTGTCCATTGTGACTGCAATCGGTGCCGCCGGCTGGCTGGGAATAAAGCTGACGCCGCCGTCGGCATCCTCGCCAACCATGATGATGACGCTGGCGGTAGCCAGTTGCGTGCACCTGCTGGTTACTTTTCTACAGGGCATGCGTAGCGGCAAGGCACGGCGCCCGGCCATGCAGGAGAGTCTGCGCGTCAATCTGGCGCCGGTATTTCTCACCAGCCTGACTACCGCGATCGGTTTCCTGTCGATGAATTTCAGCGATGCGCCACCGTTCAGGGATCTTGGCAACATTGTTGCGATCGGTGTTGGCGCGTCGTTTTTCTATTGTATTGCGGTGCTGCCGGCATTGATGCTGGCACTGCCGGTACGTGCAAAACCGGCGCGCAACCGTTCGGTTGCCGCCATGGATGCACTGGCGGATTTTGTCGTGCAGCGTCGCCGGCCGGTGATGTGGGGCATGACTGCACTGGTGCTGTTGCTGGTGGCCTTCATACCGACTAACGAATTGAACGATGAATTCGTAAAGTATTTCGATGACCGCGTGCCATTCCGGACTGCCACCGATTTTACGACCGAGAATCTGACCGGCCTGTATAACATCGCCTACTCGCTGGAGTCCGGTAGCTCGGGTGGCATCAGCGAACCGCAGTTTCTCAGGCATCTTGAAGCTTTCGCCCGCTGGTATGGTCAACAACCGGAAGTGCTGCACGTCAACAGTCTGACCGACACCATGAAACGCCTGAACAGGAACCTGCACGGCGATGATCCGGACTGGTACCGGCTTCCCGAGTCGCGAGAACTGGCCGCTCAGTACCTGCTGCTGTATGAAATGTCGCTGCCCTACGGACTGGATCTCAACGATCAGATCAACGTGGACAAATCGGCCACCCGGTTCAACGTATTCCTGAAGAGTATTTCCAGCGAAAGCACCATTGGCCTGGAACAGCGTGCCCAGCAGTGGTTGAAAGACAATGCCCCGGCGTCCATGCAGGTCGATGGCGCCAGCCCCGCGATCATGTTTTCACACATTGGCGCGCGCAATATCCGCAGCATGCTCGGCGGCACCACGCTGGCGCTGGTGCTGATCTCGATCACCCTGATATTCGCCCTGCGCTCATGGCGTATCGGTTTGATCAGTATCGTGCCGAACCTGGTGCCGGCCGGTATGGCATTTGGATTATGGGCGCTGCTGGTCGGACAGGTGGGGCTGGCCCTGTCAGTGGTGACCGGCATGACGCTCGGCATCGTGGTGGATGATACGGTGCACTTCCTCAGCAAGTACCTGCGCGCGCGCCGCGAGTCAGGACTGTCGCCGGAAGATGCCGTGCGCTATGCCTTCCATACTGTCGGTACTGCGCTCTGGACCACCTCGGTAGTATTGATTGCCGGATTTCTGGTGCTCACCGGTTCGCCGTTCGCGCTGAATTCCGGCATGGGATTACTGACCGCTATCACCATCGCCCTGGCGCTGGTGGCGGATTTTCTGTTATTGCCCACTCTGCTCATGACACTCGATGCAAAGGAGAACCATGAAACTGTACCTGTTGCCGATCCTGTTAAGTCTGTCGTTTAACGCGTTTGCGCAAACGCCGGAACAGAAGGGCTTTGAAATCGCCCTGGAAGCCGATCGCCGTGACACTGGCTTTCACGATTCAACTGCCACGCTGAATATGATTTTGCGCAATCGACAGGGCGATGAAAGTACCCGTGTGATTCGCTCCCGCACGCTTGAACAGGAGAATGATGGCGACAAGAGCCTGAACCTGTTCGATGAACCCGCTGACGTGAAGGGGACAGCTTTTCTCAGCTTTACCCATAAAACCGGGCAGGACGATCAGTGGCTGTACCTGCCGGCACTGAAGCGGGTGAAGCGGATATCCTCGAGTAACAAGTCGGGCCCGTTCATGGGCAGCGAATTTGCGTATGAAGATATTTCTTCACAGGAGCTGGAGAAATACAGCTACCGGTATCTGCGCGATGAAGCATGCGGCGACGAGACCTGTTTTGTCATTGAACGGATACCGAAAGATCAGAATTCAGGCTATACCCGCCAACTGGTATGGATCGATCAGGCCGAGTATCGGCCGCAACAGGTGGTTTTCTACGATCGCAAGGATTCGAAGCTGAAAACCCTCACCTACAGGAATTACCGGCAGTTTCTGGACACCTGGTGGCGGGCCATGGAAATGCACATGGAAAACCATCAGACCGGCAAGAGCACCTTGCTGAAATGGAGCGATTACGCCTTTCAGACCGGCCTGAGCGACCGTGACTTCAATCGCAATACGCTGGACCGGGTGCGCTGAATAACGATGCCCGTCTAGCGGTTGCGCTGCGCCAGCGCCTGGCGTTTCTCATAGGCCTCGCGGGCAATGGCAACGTCTTCCAGGAAATAAGGCAGTTCATCCAGAGTCAGCGCCTGGGGTCCGTCCACCAGCGCTTTGGCCGGTTCGGGATGAAAATCGATCAGTATCATGTTGGCGCCTGAGATCACGCCCTGGGCGGTAACATGCAGCACATCCAGTATGCCATCCGGTGCGCTGTCACGCGTGCCGACCGAATGTGATGGATCGATGCACACCGGCATGCGTGTCAAACGCTTTACCACCGGCACATGCGCGAAATCGACGAAGTTACGGTGCGGATCTCCCATGTTGGTTTTCATGCCGCGCAACCCGAACACCACATTCCGGTTGCCTTCGCTGGCCAGGTACTCTGCGGCGTTCAGTGATTCTTCGAGGGTGATACCGAACCCGCGTTTCAGCAGCACCGGAAATTCACGCTGGCGCCCGACGTACTTCAACAGTTCGAAATTCTGGGTGTTGCGGGTACCGATCTGCAGCATCAC
Organism: Thiogranum sp.; assembly: GCA_024636585.1. GTDB lineage: Bacteria > Pseudomonadota > Gammaproteobacteria > DSM-19610 > DSM-19610 > Thiogranum. The sequence goes on from JAGXGS010000022.1 coordinate 5,910, forward strand.
ACCGGTGGGATTACCCGTCTGTTCCAGGGCGGCACGAATCTCCTCGACATGGGTCTCGTGCGTGATTTCCATGGCGATCACTTTGATACCATATTTTCCCGCCAGTTCGAACACGTAGGGCAGACAGTCCTTGCCATGTCCCTGGAATGAATAGGGGCTGGTGCGCGGCTTGTAGGCCCCCATGCGGGTACAGACCTGGCCGTTTTCCTGCAGGGCTTTCATCATCAGTTCGACGTGCTCGGGGGTGTTTACAGCGCACAGGCCGGCAAAAATGTTGAGGTTGTCCTGACCAAAGCGCACGCCGTTGTACTCGAACCAGGAGGCACGGTCGGCGTCCCGGTGCCGGCCCAGCACCCGGTATTCCTCAGAGATTCGCACCACCCGTTCCACGCCGGGAAGAATGGCCATATCCTCGAGAGACAGTGACGCAGTGTCACCGATCAGATAAACCTCGGTCAGCACCTGCTGCACGCCGACTTCCTGGTGAACACGATGGCGTATGTTGGGCATCCGGTTCAGGAACTCCTCCAGCTGGCGGAACTCCTCACTGTCGGTTTGAGTATTCGGTGCAAGAATCAGAATCATGACTTTTCCTTGATGGGTGGGCCTGCAACCGCAACGTGCGGGAACTGCATAGTCAGGCAGTGCAGGCTGCCGTGCTGTTCGATCAGCGGCAGGCAATCGATCTGTACGATATCCCGCCCTGGAAAACAACGCTGGATCTGTGCAGCGGCGGCATCGTCAGCAGGGTCATTGTAAGACGGCACCAGCACCGCGCCATTGATGACCAGAAAATTTGCATAGCTGGCTGGCATGCGTGCGCCATCAGGCGCAAACCGGGGACCCGGCCAGGGCAAGGGCACCAGCTGGTATGGCCGGTTGTCGAGTGTCCTGAGCGCCTGAAGTTCCGCCTGCATGGACTGCAGCGATTCAAAACCCGAATACTCCGGTTCATCGCAGCTTTGATAGAGGAGGGTGCCGCTGTCGCTGAAGCGCGCCAGCATATCGATGTGACCATCGGTATCGTCGCCCTCGATTTCCCCGTGTTCGAGCCACAGCACGCGTCGGGCACCCAGCAGTTCGCACAAACTCTGCTCGATTTCCTGGCCGGATTTGTCGGGGTTGCGCTGTGGATTCAGCAGACAGGAGGTAGTAGTCAGTAGCGAGCCCGCGCCGTCGCTGTCGATACTGCCGCCTTCCAGCACCAGGTCGGGTGTTTCGATGACTGCGGCATCGAGCACACCCTGCGATGCCAGACTGCCATTAATCGCATTGTCAGCATCAAAGGCATACTTGTTACCCCAGCCATTGAAGCGGAAGTCCAGTATCCGTGGCTCGCCATCGTCGAGCACTGTGATCGGACCATGGTCCCGCGCCCAGGTATCATTGGACTCAGCCACCGCTGTCACTATATGTCCGGCATCGATCCCGGACCCCAGCAGTGCTGCCTTCACGGCGGCGGCTTTGCCCTCATCAGGACACACCACCAGCAGCGCTTCGCGGCGGGCAATGGCTATCGCAAGAGCAAAAAAAACCGGCTCCACCGCCGCAAGCGTCGGTCCCCAGCTGGAGTTCGCGTGCGGCCAGGTGAGCATCACCGCGCTCTGCGGCTCCCATTCGGCGGGTAATCTTCGGGTAATAGAGGAATTGGACATAAGGGCGGATTGTACTGGCAGCCGCCCTTCGGGGACAGATCAGGAACCTGTCCCCATGAAAACTATCTGGCGGGCGGCACTACGGCGTGAATCACGCGGTCCTGTTCGAAATAGACCACGAAGTCCGCGTACACCCAATGCGAAATGGGCGGATCGCCGACCGGACCTCTGCGCTCCAGCGGTTCACCGAACTTTTGTAATACGGCATCAGTGGTCATACCACGTGCCGGACGGTCCACTGTGGCCGCGGCGTTGACCGATTCCACCACCAGTGTATCAGCAGTAGTGGTAACGGGGAGCGAGCCCAGGCCGAGCGCAAGCAGGAGCAGAAAACTGATTCGCCGCATGATGTGTATCCTCTTGATCCGTTGGTGATATGACAACACCTGTTTGCGGCAGACTCCGCATGTGATTTAATGCGCGGCTATGTTTCGACCACTTGATCTGTGTATCGGTCTGCGCTATACGGGCGCCAAACGCCGCAATCACTTCATTTCCTTCATATCGCTGATTTCCATCCTCGGTATCGGGCTGGGCGTGGCCGCGCTGATAACCGTGCTGTCGGTTATGAACGGCTTCGAACAGGAGCTCCGGCAGCGCATTCTGGGTATGGCCTCGCACGCCAGCATCAGCGGCTATCAACAGCCACTGTCGAACTGGCAGCAGGCGGCAGAGAATGCCATGCAGCATCCCGAAGTGATCGGTGTGGCGCCCTATGTGGAAGGGGAAGTGATGCTGACCCGCGGCGGCAGCGTCAGCGGCGCACTGGTGCGGGGCATTCTGCCGGATCGCGAACCGGCGGTCTCCACAGTTGGCGAACATCTGGTCGCCGGAGATTTGGGTGATCTCGAATCGGGCGCATTCCGCATCATTCTCGGGATTGAGCTGGCCTTCAGCCTGGGGGCCCAGGTTGGCGATCATGTGACGCTGGTCACACCGCAGGCAAACTTCAGTCCGGCGGGAGTTCTGCCGCGGCTGCGCCGTTTCCAGGTA